>JAEUJG010000324.1 GCA_016794765.1 Spirochaetaceae bacterium
AAAAGCGCCCTCTACGAACAATGCGCCGAGTTCGAGTCCATCTTCGCCAAGATGATGCTCAAGGAGATGCGGAACACCGTGGAGAAGTCCGGCCTCGTCGACGGCGGCTGGGCGGAGAACATCTTCCAGGACATGCTCGACGACGAATACTCCAAGAGCATGGCCAAGACCGCCAACTTCGGCCTCGCCGACCAACTCTACCGCCAACTCTCCGGGAGATCCTGAAGCGCCGCCGTGCCCGACGCCCTCATCTACCCCGACGAGTGCTTCGCGATAGTCGGCGCCGCCATCGCGGTCCGCGACGAACTGGGCCACGGCTTCCTCGAGGCGGTCTACGAGGCGGCGATGATCGAGGAATGCAAGCTCCGCGGCATCCCGATCCAGGAACAAGTCAAGCTCGGCATCGCCTATAAGGGCATCCCGCTCTCCCCCACCTACATCGCGGACCTCGTCGCCTACGGGAAGATCATCATCGAACTCAAGGCCATCAGGAAAATCGGCCAGGTCGAGGAAGCCCAGATCGTCAACTACCTCAAAGCTACCGGCATGCGCCTCGGCATACTCGTCAACTTCGGCGCCCCCGCGGCACTCGAGTGGCGACGCCTCGTCAACTAAGGCCCATCCGCGACCACGAACAACACGAAGGGTTAACCCCGCCATTTTCCTCTTAGTGCTGTTCGTGCCACCCAGCCTCTCCGTAACCACGAACAACACAAACGACATCACACCGCGGTTTCTTACTTCGTGCTGTTCGTGTTCCACATCCCGCAACAACCACGAACATCACGAACAGCTCTTTCCCCGATTCTCCCTTCGTGCTGTTCGTGGTTCTCTCTTCCCCTAGCCCTCCGCCCCAACCACCTTCTTTTCGAAACGGATTGATTCCGGTATCATTATCCCATGAACGCCGACCTTCTCCGCCGCGGCCTCGCCGAGCTTTCCCTCCCCGCCGACGGCCCCCTCGCCGACCGCCTCCTCCGCTACGCCGCGGAGATCGAGGCTTGGAACCCGGCCTACGGCCTCGTGGGCGCCTCGGGCGACGAGCTCATCGTCAAGCACCTCCTCGACAGCCTCGCCCCCCTCGCCGTCATAAAGGAACTCCTCGAAGGCATCGCCTCATCCCGCTCCCCCGGTGCTCTCTCGAAAGACCGCCCCGAACTCCGCCTCGCCGACCTCGGCACCGGAGCCGGCCTTCCCGGCATCCCGCTGGCCCTCGCCTTCCCCGAGGCCCGCGTCGCCTTGGTCGATCGCATGACGCGCCGAATCCGCTTCCTCGAGGCCATGCGCGACCAGCTTCCCCTTCCCAATGTCGACATCGTGGAGGAGCAGGTCGAGCACGCCCGCGGCCGCTGGGACCTCCTCACCTTCCGCGCCTTCCGCCCCTTCGAGCGCAAGCTCTTCAAGCGCGTCTTCGCCCTCTGCGAGACGGACGGCTTCGTGGTCGCCTACAAGGGCAAGGCCGACAAGGCCCAGACCGAACTCGCCGAGATCGAAGGCCTCTACTCCTCCGCGGAGATCCGCCCCGTCGCCGTCCCCTTCCTCGAGGACGAACGCTGCCTCGTCGTCCTCCGTCCCGCCCGCCGCTGAAGCCGCCTCGCCCGCCGCGCCGATGACGGAGGGCAAAAACAAAAAAGCCGCCCCGGGACTGTCCCCGAAGCGGCCCTTCCATGCTAGGATGCCCGCATGGACCCCACCGGCACCTTCGCGATCTTCGCCATCTTCATCGCCGTCCCCACTATCGTCTTCGGCTTCATCTACCTTTCCAAGCGCAGCAAGCACGAAGTCGAAAAACTCAAGTACCGCAAGGAGATCCTCGAGCTCGAAGTGGACAAGGAAACCATCCGCCTCGAATCCCTCCGCGAGGAAAACCGCAAGCTCGACCGCATGATCTCCGACGGCCGCGACGCGCGCTAAACCTCCGCCAGTCCACTCCCTCCTCCCTCCGCGCCTCCGCGCCTCCGTGTGCGACATCCCTTCCCCAACGCCCCAACCGCGCTACATCACCACCCCATCGATGACCCTCTCGATGCCGTCCTCCATGAGCTCCTGCCCAAAATTGACCAACAACCCGAGATGGATTCCCGACACCCTGAGATACGTCAACACCTGCTTCCGATGCACGGCCGCCGCCTTCTCGGTGGACTTCACCTCCAGCAACACCTTCGCGTCCAATATCAGATCCGCGCGATACACGTTCTCAAGAATCATCCCTTCCCATAACAGGGGAATCGGAACCTGCCTCTCCACGCCGATCCCCCTTTTCCCGAGCTCGAAAGCCAGAATCGACTCATAAGCGCTTTCCAACAAACCCGGCCCCAACCTCCGGTGGATCGCGATGCACGTATCAACAACCACCCCCGCGATCTCGTTCTCCGTCACCCCACCACCTCCTTCTCTTTTCTTTCCCCCTCCCCTCCCTCTCTCCCTCTCTCCCCTTCTTCTCTCCCCCTCCGCGCCTCCGTGCCTCCGTGTGCGACATTCCCACTCCCACACCCACGCCCCCGCCCGCTCGTAACTCTTCAACCCACAGACCCCTTTGGACAAAAAAAAACGGCGGGAATTCTTTCCCGCCGTCTTCGCATCCTTTGTGACTCGATATTACTCCGCCAAGATCCCCCGTGCCCTCGAATCGATCGTGTTCAGCATGTTCATGAGCGTCGGCTTCTCGATGAGGTCGATGAGCCGCGCCTCCACGAATTTCTTCGCCTCGTCGGTGTAGGTGCCGCCGGAGATGCAGTAGCCCTTCCCCGCCTTCAGGTCCTTGAGCCGCGCGTGGAAGTCCCGCACGGAAAGCTCGCCCACGACGCCGCCGGAGCGGATGAAGCGGAAGAGGATGATGTCCGACCACTTGGAGGTTTCCACCTCGGCCAGCACGTCCGCCCAGTCGTTCTTCTGCACGGAGATGTCGGTGACCTTCACCTTCGCCTTGGGGAAGTAGCTCAAGACGATCTTCCGGCATAGCGTGACGAACTCGCTCGTGGAACCGAGGAGGTAAGTCTGCAGGTTCCGGTTGGAGTTGAGCTCCTTGAACTGCCCGAGGAGGGCGGGCACGTCCTTGTAATTCGGGTAGATGGACTGAATTTCGTTCAGGACCACGACCGCCTTGCCGATCTCGTTGCCCTTGAGGTAGGCCGCGGAAAGCCGGTACTTGAGCTCCACGGAGGTCTCGATCTTGACGTCCGCGTGCTTGAGCCCGATCTCGAAGTCCTGGATCGCCTTGTCGAAGAGCCGTTGGTTCAGGTGGACCGTGCCGGCGAAAAGGGCGGCCTGGGGTCCGAGCGCCGGATCGGCGCGGAGGTGGGTGAAGATCTTGAGGGATTGGTCGAGGTTGCCGAGCTCGTAGTAGCACTCCGCGATGGCGAAGAGCGACTCCTTGTCGTCCGGCTCGATGTCCACCGCCCGCCTAAGCGCCGACAGGGCCTCCTTGTAGGCCTTGGTCTTGAAGAAGGCGTGGCCGAGGTAGCGGAGCGTCATCGCGTGCTCGCCGTTCGCCCCGGCGGCGGCCTTGAGCAGGGTGACCGCCCTCTCGTACTGCCGGCGCTGGAACTCGAGGTAGCCGAGGTTGAAGTTGACGTCGAAGCTGTCCTGCTTGATGGTCCTCGCTATCGCGAGCCCCTTGTAGGCCTCGTCGAAGCGGTTGAGCCGGAGGGCTGCGATGCCGTGCCGCATGTTGGCGGTGAATTCGTCCAGCTCCGGATTGCCCGCCGCGACCTCGGAGAGGAGCTCGTAGTGCTTGAGCGCCCGCTCCCAGTCCTGCTCCTCCCAGGCGATCTCGCCGATCGCGGCCAGGGCCTCCGGATCCTTCGGATTGGTGGCCAGGCGGCGGTTGGCCTCTTTCAGGACCTGGCTTCGGTCCTTGGCCTTGAGCTTCTTGCCGCGGTGGCCGGAATCCTTGCGCTTCGTGCCGGCTGCGCCCACGACGATGATGCCGAAGGCGAGGACGATGACCACGATAATGATCGGAAGCAGGGCTTGCATGGCTTAAATAGTGTTGCGAAGAGGCCCCAAAGTCAACCGTCGGCGCGCGACCTGCGGGCGGCCTCGGCCCCCAATTGCCGGAAAACGGCGCGGAAATCGCCGTCCATAAAGCCGGACATGATCCCCTTCTGGCCCGAAAAGTCCTCGCGGGTGGAGGAAGCCACCCGATAGCGCACGTAGGTTCGCCCGGGTCCGCGCTCCTCGAGGTACCATCCCCCCGTCACGTCCTCCAGGGCGCCGTCCCCGGAGCCCGAGCGGAAGGCGATCACGCCCGCCCGCCCACCCTCCAGGTAGCTCGCCGCCGCGTCGAATTCATACTCGCTCGCAAAGCCGAACCAGAGCACCTTGACCGCCGTACGCTGCCTGAAACGTACCGGCCCCTCCGTCCCCGGGGGAGAAAGCCGCTTCATGAGGGCCACCCGCCCGAAAAAGCCCGGATAGGCCTCGAAGTCGAGGAGTGTCGAATAGAGGACCTCGAAGGGCAGCTCGAAGACCGCCTCGTAGTCCGCCTCCATTCGAAGGTAGCGCTTCCCGCCTTCGGCCGCCGGCAATGCCGAGACGGTTCCCAATAGCCGATGCGCCTCGGCCCCGGGCTTCAGTCCCGCGTCCTCAGGCGGCACCGAGGGCCCCGGGGGCGCCAGCGCCAGAAGCGCCGCGCACTCCGCGGAAACGGAACCCCGCCCGGCGGGCAACGCCGGCAAAGCCTGAGCCGCCAACGCCGGCGTCTTCGCCGCAAAACCCTCGGCCGAAACGCCGCCGCCAGCCCCGAGTGCCAGCGCCACCAAACAAAAGCCCGAAACCATGCGCCGCCGCGAAAACGGCGCGTCCCCCGAGCGACAAAGCGTCATTCCCGCTCCCTTCACCCTCGTTAATGCTTTTTCAAT
>JAEUJG010000366.1 GCA_016794765.1 Spirochaetaceae bacterium
AAGAAGGCGGACATTTCCTTCGCGGCGCCCCTCGCGATGAACGCCACCATCCCCTCCAGCACCGACGGGACCCTCTTCGTCCGCGACATGTTCAACCTCTACGTGTACGAGAACTTCCTCTACACGATGAGCATGACCGGCCAGCAGGTGAAGGACTTCATCGAGTTCTCCTACGAGAACTGGTTCACGACGATGCCCAACGAGGGCAACCACCTCATCGCCTACCAGAAGGACAAGGACGGGAAGCTCGTCCAGGACGCCCGCACCGGCGCCTTCCAGACCGCGACCCGCTACTACAACTACGACTCGGCCGCGGGCCTCAACTACACCGTCGACGTCTCCAAGCCCGTCGGTTCCCGCGTGACGATCACCGGCATGGCCGACGGCTCCTCCTTCGACCCCGCCAAAACCTACTCGGTCGCTATCAACTCCTACCGCGGCCAGGGCGGCGGCGGCCACCTCGAGAAGGGCGCCAAGATGGCCAAGGCCGACATCCTCGCGATGAAGAACGTCACGAGCGCGACGACCAAGGACCTCCGCTATTACCTCCTCAAGTGGTTCGAGAAGCAGCAGGGCACCGTCACCGTCGGCGCCTTGGGCAACTGGAAGGTCATCCCCGAGGACCTCGCCGCCCAGGGCAAGGCCGTCGACCTCCCCCTCCTTTTCCCGCCCGCCAAGTAAGCGTCCTTCGCGACGCATGCGAAAACCGGACGGAGCCCAAGGCTCCGCCCGGTTTTTTTGTCGTCGCGGCGTGGCGCTCCGCGGAAGCGGACGCGCCCGGACGTGCATACATTTTTGTCCTTGCCCAAGGGGCGGAAGGACGCTACTTTATATATAGGCGAGGGGAGCCCGAGCGGTCCCCTCGATCGCCGTCGCCCCTTTCGGGGGACGGAAGCAAACTCCTTTCGGGCTCGCAGGGGAAACCCGAAGGGAATCTCGCTCCCAAGGAGGAGAGTATGAAAGGCAACCGCACCTATATGGACATCGGCGCCATCCTCGACGAGGTCTTCGAAGCCGCCAAGGATTTCGGCGAGAAGATGAACGAGGAATTCACGAAGGGTCCCGGCATGCCGGGCTTCGGTCCCCACGGGCCCAAGACCTGGTTCGACTTCGGCCAGGACGAGAACGCCGACTATTACCCCGGCTATTCCTATCCCCCGATGAACATCTTCCTGACGCAGGACCGCAGCATCGTCTTCGAGTTCGCCGTCGCGGGCTTTGACGAGCGCGACATCAGCCTGACCTTCCAGGGCGACTACATGGTTTTCGCCGCCAGGATCGGGCTGGAGAACGCGTCGGAGGAGAGCGTCCGCTACATCAAGCGCCGCCTCAAGCTGAAGGACATCGAAAAGCAGAAGTATTACGTGCCCGCCGACAAGTTCGCCCAGGACCTGGTGAAGGCGAGCTTCAAGAACGGCATCCTCAAGGTCGTCGTGCCCCCGAAGGAGGAGTCCGCGACCCCCGAAGGGATCCGCATCGAGATCGTGAAGGAAGGCGAATAAGCCAAGGGGAGGCCTTCCGACCTCCCCGTCGCGCGCGCGGCGCCCGACTCCCCGCCGACCCCGCGGCCGGGAGGCCGGGCGCCTTTTTTTAGGTCGCTATTCGTCGGCCTTGAAGCGGCCGGCCGCCTCGCGGACCTCGGCGAGGTCGTCGGCGTTCCGCGAGGCCAAGGCCACGGTCTCGGCCACGGCCTTGTTGATCTCGGCGGTTCCCCGGGAGATCTCCTCGTTGTTCCGCACGACGTCCGCGTTGGTCTCGTTCAGCCTCCGCACCTCCGCGAGGATGGTCGCGTTGCCCGCCGCCATCTCCCGCGCCCCGCCCTCGATCTCACCCGTGATCGCCTTGAGCCTGGCAAGATCCTCCAGGACCTTGCGCCCGCCGGCCCCCTGTTCCCGCATCGATTCGCAGATCCGGTTCACGCCCTCGCCGAGTGAGACCGCGCTCCCGAGGATGGCCCCGAAGGATTCGACGGCGGCCTCCGAGGAGTCGCTGACGGCGGTGATCGCCTCGACGACGCTGCCGAGATCCGAGCCGATGTCCCTCGCCTGCTCCGTCGCCCGCTCGGCGAGCTTGCGGATCTCGTCGGCGACGACGGCGAAGCCCCGGCCGGCCTCGCCCGCGTGGGCCGCCTCGATCGCGGCGTTCATCGCGAGGAGGTTCGTGCGCTCGGCGATCTCTTCGATGACCCGCGCGGCTTCGGAGAGGTTTTCCGCCGAGCGCACGATGGAGGCGACCGCCTCGCGGACGCCGTCGATCCGGGCCTTGCCCTCGGCGCTCTCCCCGCGGAGGCGGCCCGAACTTTCGCGGGCCTCCTCGGCGCCCCGCCCGACCTCCTCGACGCCGGCGATGATCCGTTCCACCGCGCGCGAGGAGTCGGCGACAATGGCGCCCTGGCGGTCGAGCATCGAGGAGAGTGACTCGACGTTCCTCGCCAGTTCCTCGATGGCCGAGGAGACCTCGGCGACGGCGGTCGACTCCTCGCCGAGGCGCTGGGCGCTGCCGGCGATGCTCGTGTTGATCTGGAGCACGGCGGAACCCGTCTCCTCGACGTTGGCCACGAGGGCCTGTCCGCTCTCGGAAAGGACGGCTACCCGCGCCTGTACGGTGCCGACGAGGACCTGGAGGGCGGCCACCAGGCCGTCCACGCTCGCCGCGACGCGGCCGAGCTCGTCCTTGCCCGCAAGGCCGGAGCGCCGGCGGAGGTCGCCCTCGCCCACCTTCGCGACAAAATCGGCGAGCCCGGCGATCCGGCGCCTGAGCGAGCGCAAGGTGAGGGCGATGACGACGAAGACCGCCGCCATGCCCGCGCAGGCGGTCGCGAGGAGGAAGACCATGGCGCGCCCGGAGGCGGACTGGGCCGACTGGAAGCGCTCCAGGGAAAGCCGGCTGACCTGGGAGGTCAGCTTGGCCAGCGAGGCTTCGAGCCGGGTGAAGGCGGTGGAGACGTCCTCCTTGACCTTCATCTCGGGAGTCCGCCCCTCCTGGAAACCGCTCGAGGCGAGGCCGAAGGGCGCCGCGTAGGACTCATAGGCCGCGTAAACCTCGTCCATCGCCGCGGCCTGGCGGTCGTCGTCGCTTTCGTTGCCGTAGAGGGCGACGAGGAGATCCCGGCCGGCGGCCAGCTCCGTCTCCATCACGCTCACGTGGGCGGCGATCTCGCTCGTGCCGGGACGGACCAGGCTGAGGAGGAAGGCGTCCAAGAGGTTTTCCTGGGCCCGGAGCGCGGCAAGGCGCAGCTCGTAGCTCTGCCGGCTCAGGGCGTCGTAGACCTTGCGGTTCGTATTCATGGATTGCGTGAGGAGGCGCATCGTCGAGACGGAAACGGCGACGAGGGCGCCGTAGGAGACGAGGACGGCCATCGAAAGCATGCCGAAACGGGCGAAGAGACTGAGTCTCCGCGGGGCGGTGGAGCGCATGGGGATTCCTTGGTCGAGGAAGCGGCCCGTCCTGTCGGGGCGGCCGCGCTTGGTCAAACGAGTCTAGAGGCGCCCCGGGAATTTGTCAACGAAAGAAGCGCGGCGGAGGTTGTGCGATCGAGCGAAAAAGGCCCTACCTGCCGGAATGGGGGCCGCCCGCGTGGCCGTTCATGCGCCGGAGGAGGGGCAGGAGGCTGTCCATGTGGCTGCCGATGAAGACCGCCATGTAGGCGGTCAAGGCCAGGCCGAGGACCAGGGAGAGCGGCAGGGCGAGCCGGAATCCGAAGGTTTCCTTGGCGCGGTCGAATTCGCTGCCCAGGGGAATGATGACCATGGAGGCGGCGATCACGAAGCCCGACAGGATCCAGTCCCGCACGAGGACGGCGCGGCGCGGCCGCGGCGTCAGGCGGACGGCGGCCATGATCCGCTCGTCCAGGAGGTTACCCTTCGCGGCATCCGCGTCGGACGAGCCCGCGCGGTAGGCCGCCAGGGCCGCCTCCCGCCGGCGCACCTTCGCTTCGCAGGATGCGCAGGCGGCGAGGTGCCGCCTGAGCGGGTAGCCGGGAGTTTCCCCGGCGTCGAGCCGGTCGTAGCGATCGAGAAATTGCTCACACCGCATATTCGGCCTCCTTCGCGTCGCCGAGCCGCTCCCGGAGGAGCTTCTTGGCCCGGAACACGTGCGACTTGATGGTGTTGACCGGAAAACCGGTGATCTCGCCGATTTCCGCATAGGACAGGTCGTAGTAGAAGCACAGCTCGATGCAGAGCGCCTGCTTCGGGGGGAGTTCCGCCATCGCCTGCCTGACGGCCTTCGCGGTTTCCTCGCGCAGGTGGGCCTCGTCCGTGCCCCCCTCCCCCTCGATCTCCGCCTCGGGATCCAGGCGGAGCGTTTCCTTCCTGCGCTGCTTCGCGTTGATCGCGGTGTTGTAGGCGATGCGGAGGAGCCAGGTCGAAAATTTGGCCCGGCCCTTGAAGCCGGCCAAGGCCGTATACGCCTTCACGAAGACGTCCTGCGTGAAGTCGGCGGCCTCCTCCTCGTCGCGGAAGAAGCTCCGGCCGAGCCGCAAGACCCGTCCTCGATGCCTTCTCACGAGTTCGGAGAAGGCCTCGGTGTCGCCGTCGAGGACGAGAGCTATGATCTCATCGTCGGTGAGCTCGGCGGCTCGCCGATCGCTCATTTCGCGGAAAAACGGCTCCTCATTCCGTGGAAGCAAAGGAGCCCGGCTCCGAGCGCCAGGGGGATGAGGCCGCCGAGCAGGCTGTAGGCGACCCCGTCCATCGCGAGGAAGAGCACGGACAGGACAAGCCCGACGAGGCCGAGGAGGAGGCCGGCGAGGAGGGCGAAGGTATCGAGATCCAGGCGGAGCGGTTCGTAGATCCCGCGCTCGATCATGAGGCGCTTCTCCTTGTGGTTCCACAAAAGGTAGAAGAAGACGACCACGCTCCCCATGACGATGCCGACGATCGGAATCACGGAAATGATCACTTGGGCCGCTTCGGACGGTTGCTGCATAAAACCCCCTCTCGTTCTCACGGGAAGGCGTCATTCCTTTCCGCGCCCATCATAGACACGCGGCGGGCCGGAAGGTTGCGCCGAAATCCGCGCCGTAGCGCGGGCGCGAGGCGCCCGCGGCGCCGAAGGGCTTTGCCCTTCGGCGATCGCTTGCCACCCTCGGGACGGGCTATCTAATGCTTCGCGTAGCTATAACGTCAATACCCGTCCCGAGGGCGTCGGCGAGGAGAACCTTGCCGCTCTCGACGGGGAGCTCCACCTCGAGGGCGTAGATCGCCTCCAGGAGGGCGGGGACCTTGTCCTTGGGAAAGGCCGCCGTGCTCCGCACGGGCACGCGGCGGGGGGCCCCGCCGAGGCGCGCCTCGCCCGAAGGGGCGCAGGCGGCCTCCCCGGAGCAGGCGCGGGCGGCGCGGGCCGTCGCGGTGACGGTGCGCTTGGGAGCGAAAAGCTCCTCGCGGGCGTAGACCACGCCGCGGGGGCAGCGGTTGCCGCTCACGGAGAGCTCGCCGTCGGCCACCTTCTCGACCGTGAGGTGGCAGCCCATGGGGCAGGTGATGCAGATAAGTTCCTGGCTCATGCGCTCCTCCTACTGGATCGAGATCTCGAGCACGGAGTCCGGCGCCGAGGCGGCGGCCTCGAGCTCGGCCTGGCCGAGGGTCAGGGTGATCATCTCCGAGGGCTGGACGTGGCTCTTCTTGACCTGCCTGACGATCTTGTTGTTGAGCTTCACCTCGAGCACGGCGTCGTTCTTCACGACCAGGGTGCGGAGGTAGAGCTTGTTGTCCCGCGCCGGCGCGACCTTGGAAGGGCTCACGTAGCGGACGTTCGGGCCGGCCTTGACCCTGACCTCCTTGCCGCCGCGCTTGCCGGCGAGCCATTCGGCGGCGAAGGCGCCGGCGCGGCGCGCCTCCTCGACGACGAAGTCGACGAGGTCGTGGACGTGAAGGACGTTGCCGCAGGCGAAGACGCCGGGGATGTTGGTCATGAGGCAGGCGTCGACGTAGGGACCGTTGGTCATCGGGTTGATCTCGATCCCCATGTTCTTGGAGAGCTCGTTCTCCGGCACGAGGCCGACGGAGAGGAGGACCGTGTCGCAGGGGATCTTGAAGCTCTTCTCGAGCATGAGGGCGCCGTTCTCGATCGGCGTGATCTCCACGCCTTCGACCCGGTCCTTGCCGTAGATGTTCGTCGTCAGGTGGGACAGGTAGAGGGGGATGCCGAAGTCGTTCAGGCACTGCACGATGTTGCGCGTGAGGCCGGAGGGATAGGGCAGGATCTCGACGACGGCGTGGACCTTGCAGCCGACCCAGCTCATGCGGCGGGCCATGATGAGGCCGATGTCGCCGGAGCCGATGATGACGACGTCCTTGCCCGGCACGTAGCCCTCGATGTTCACGAGGCGCTGCGCGAGGCCGGCCGTGTAGACGCCGGCGGGCCGGGAGCCGGGGATGCGGATGTTGCCCCGGTTGCGCTCGCGGCAACCCATCGCCAGGACCACGGCCTTGGCGCGGAGGCGGATGACGCCGAGCCCGGAGGAGACGCAGGACAGCACCTTCTCCTCGCCCTCGACCTCCATCTCGATGACGGTCGTGGAGCAGAGGGGCGTGATCGCCGTCTTCCGGACCTTCTCCTCGAAGCGTTCGGCGAATTCGGGGCCGGAGAGCTCCTCGTTGAATTCGATGAGGCCGAAGCCGTTGTGGATGCACTGCATGAGGATGCCGCCGAGCTGCTCCTCCCGCTCGATGACGGCGCAGGTGAGGCCCCGCGCGGCGAATTCGAGGGCGGCCGCCATGCCGGCGGCGCCTCCGCCGACCACCGCGGCGTCGAAGCGCATTTCTTTCATAGCTCGCCCCTCAGCACGGAGCTGCCTTCGCCCCGCTTCGTGATCTCGTCCCAGCCCATGCCGGTCTCGCGCATGATGATCTTCAGGATCTTGTAGGTGCAGAACCCGCCCTGGCAGCGGCCCATCTGGGCGCGGGTGAAGTACTTGATGCCGTCCAGCGTGACGTGGCCGCGGCGGATCGCCTCGACGATCTCGGCCTCGGTGACGCGCTCGCAGCGGCAGACGATCTCGCCGTAGGCGGGATCCTTCTTCACGAGCTCGTCGAGCTCGTAGGGGGACAGGTCCTTGGCGCGCGGCACCTTGCGGACGAAGGGGTCCCAGTCCGCCTTCTCCACGAGCTTGAGCCCCTCCTTCTTGAGGAGGTCCTTCACGTACTCGCCGATGGCGGGACTCGCCGTGAGGCCGGGCGACTGGATGCCCGCGACCTGGATGAAGGCCGGGGCTTTCTTGGAGGGCTCGATGTAGAAGTCCTCCTCCATGAAGGGGCGGAGGCCGGCGAAGCTCGTGATGACGTCGGTCTCGGAGACCGAGGGGATCATGTTGCGCGCGCTCTTCAGGATCGTGTCGAGCTCCTCGCGGGTCGTCGCGAGGTCGGTCTTATCCTGGACGGCGGTCGCCGTGGGGCCGATGAGGACCGTGCCCTCGACGGTCGGGATGACGAGCATGCCCTTGGACACGGAGGTCGGCACGGGGAAGACGACCCGGGCCGGCTTGCACTTCGTCATCCGGTCGAGGAGGTAGTACTCGCCCTTCCTCGCGTGGATCGCGAAGTCCTCGGCGCCGAAGGCGCGGGAAACCTCGTCGGCGAAGAGGCCGGCGGCGTTGACGACATAGCGGGCCTTGATCGAGCGGCCGTCGGCGGCCTTCACCGTCCAGCGCTCGCCCTCGCGCTTCGCCGATTCCACGGCGAAGCCGGTCATCAGGCGGACGCCGTTCTTCTGGGCGTTCTCGACGAGGGAGAAGACGAAGCGGTACGGCTCGACGATGCCGCCGCCGGGGGCGTAGAGGCCGCCGACGCAATCCTCGGACAGCTTGGGCTCGAGCTCGAGCATGCGCTCGCGGGAGCACATCTCGATGCCGATGACGCCGTTCTCGACACCCTGCATGTAGAGCTGCTCGATGGGCCGCATCTCGTCCTCGTGCATCGCCGCGACGACGATGCCGCAACGCTCGAAGGGGAAGTCGAGCTCGGCCTTGAGGCGGTCGAACATCATCGCGCCCTGGAGCTCCAGGCGGGCCTTCAGGTATTTCTTGTTGTGGTGGAAGCCGCCGTGCACGATGCCGGAGTTGGCCTTGGAGGTGCCGAAGGAGACGTCGGCCTCCTTTTCGACGAGGACCACGTCGAGCTCGTAGGCGGAGAGGCGGCGGGCTATGTTCGCCCCGCTGACGCCCGCGCCGACGATCGCGACGTCGAAGGAATCGGATCCTGGTTTCACGCTGCTGCTCCTAGGGGCCCGACGGGAGCCCGGTCCGTCCCGAGCCTGCGAGCCTGCATTGGATAGCTAGGAGTATAGTACAGGCCGGTAAATTGAAAATCCTCAAAGATTGGGAAATCCGACTTTATTTCCTGCATTTTAAACACTATACTTTCAAATTACCGTGTTAATTCAAAGACGGCTCCTTGGCTCCCTTCGAGAAGCCCTCCAAACCGAGCGCCTCGTCTTGGTATCCGGCCCCCCGCGCTCGGGAAAGACCGTCTTCGCCGAACAGCTTGTCCGCTCCGGCCCAGGGGGCCTCCTCCTCGACGCCCGCTCTCCCGGCATCGCCGCCGCCCTCGCCGAACCCGTCCTCTGCCTGGAACTCCTGGCCGCGGCGATGAAGACCGAAGCTCCCGTCCGCCTCTTCGGCGCCCGCCTCCTTGTACTCGACAACGCGGACGAGGAGATCGCCCGCGCCGCCGCCGCCTTCGTCGCCGCGACGGGCCCGGGAAAGCCCCTCCCCCCCGGCGCCGCGGCGTCGCCCGAGGCGCAGTCCGCGGCGGCGCCCCTCCCCGAGGCGGCCAAGCGCCTCCGCCTCGTCCTCGTCGGCGCTCGTTTCCCGGAAGAAGTCCCGGGGCGGCGACTCGAACTCGGCGGCCTCACCCTGCCCGAGGTCGGCCGGGGCTCCCGCGCCGGCCACTGGCTCCGCGGCGGCTTCCCCGAAGCCTACGGGGCCGCGAGCGACCAGGCCGCCCTCGCCTGGCTCCGCCGCTACGCCGACTCCGTCGCCGAGGAGCGCTTCGCCCGGGCGGGCCTCCCCTGGGCGCCGGGCCGCACCCGGGCCCTCCTTTCCATGCTCGCCGAGGCCCACGGCGCCCCCTTGAACGAGAACGCCGCCGCGCGCTCGCTCGGCGTCAGCAGGCCGACCATCGTCCGCTCCGTCCGCGCCCTCGAGCGGGCCGGCCTCGTCTCCTTCCTGCCCGCCCTGCCAGAGCCCGCGGAGGCGCCCGGCTCGGCCCCGGCCGGCGGCCCAGGCGCCGCCGCCGCAACCCCAGCCGCAAACGCCGCCGCCGCGCCTCCAACCGCCGCCGGCAAGCGGCTCGTCCGGGCGCCGGCCCTCTACCTTCGCGACTCGGGCCTCCTCCACGCCCTCCTCGGCATCCAGGGCGCGGAAGGCCTCCTCGGCAGCGCCCGCCTCGCCGCCTCATGGGAAGGTTATGCGATCGAACAATGCCGCGCCGTACTGCCGGCCGGCGTGGAGTCGGCCCGCCGCCGCAGCCAGGACGGCGCCGGCCTCGAGCTCGTCCTGCACCGGGCAGGGCGGCCCCTTCTCGGCGCCGCCATCCGCTGGAGCCGCGCCGGAGAACCGAGCCGCGGGGCGCGCATCGCCGCCCGCGAGATCGGCGCGGAGTCGAACTGGCTCGTCCTGCCCGAGGGCGACGAACGCCGCCTCGAGTGCGGCTTTTCCGTCGCGGGCCTCGGCCGCTTCCTCGAGATCGTTGCCGGCCTGTAGCCGCCGGCCTGTAGCCGCCGGCCTGTAGCCGCCGGCCTGTAACCGCCGGCCTCCAGCCGCGGGCCGGCAGCCTCGCGCGGCAAGCCTGCGCCCGCCGCGGGCCACATCGACGCGCGGCTATGCGCGCCGGGGCGCGGCCGCCGCCCCGATGGGAGGCACCCTCGATGCACGGCTGCCGCCGCCCGCGCGCCGCCGCG
>JAEUJG010000378.1 GCA_016794765.1 Spirochaetaceae bacterium
AAGGCGGCTTCCACATAGGCCCCCGGTTCGCCTTCGCCGTCGCAGCGGGCGCTGTGACAATGATGGTTGGACCACCTCATGCCTTCGAGTGTGGGCCCGCCTTGTCATGAAAGGGTCAGCGATCCGTTAGCATTCGGACAAATCGACGGTCGGCGCTCCCGTCCCGGCGATTCCGCCCCGGCGCTCCCGCCCCGCCGAAGCTCCCGCTTGATGGCGCCACCATCCCCCGGCTATGCTGACCGCCTTATGGAAGGTCTCCTGCAAATCCTGGTCCTCGTCGGCTTCATCGTCGGCGGGGCCGTCCTGGCCCGCCTCAAGGCGGCGCCGCCGCCGCGCTTCGTCGACGCCCTCATCAAGGGGGCGCTCTGGTCCCTGCTCTTCGTGATGGGCTTCCGGATCGGCAACGACCGCTCCCTCGCCGCCCGCCTCGGGGAGATGGGCCTTCTCGCCCTGGCCACGGCGGTTTTCGCGGTCGGCGCGACCCTGGCCGCGGTCGGCCTCGGTTCGCGCCTCTTGCGGCTCGCGCGGCCGAAGGGGCGGCCCGACGCGACCGGCGCACCGGCCATGGTCGGCGCCCCGCTCCCGGTGGCGCAGAACGGGGTCTCCCGCGCCACCGGCACCCCTTCGCCCGACCCGGTCGGACCATCCGGACGGAAGGGCGGCTTCGCCTCCTTCAAGGCGCCGGCCCTCCTCCTCGGCATCGTTCTCGGCGGCTTCGTCGTCGGCCTCCTCCTGCCCGAACTCGGCGGGGCCCGGCTTTCCACCGCGACGACCTGGGCCCTCGACGCCTTGCTCTTCCTGATCGGCATGCAGTTCGTCCAGTCGGGCGTCTCGCTGAAGGGGAGCTTCCTCCGGCCCGAAACCCTCCTCACGCCCCTGGCGACCGCCTTCGGCACGCTCGCAAGCGGCCTCCTCCTCCTGCCGCTCTTCGGCCTCGGCCTCGGCAAGGCGCTGTCCCTTTCGGCCGGCTTCGGCTGGTACAGCCTCTCCGGCGTCCTCATCGCCGACCTGGGCGATCCCGCCCTCGGCTCGGCGGCCTTCCTCGCCAACATGGCGCGGGAAACCCTGGCCTTCATCCTGATTCCCCTGCTCGCCCCGAGGCGGCCCGCCCTCGCCATCGGCGTGGCGGGCGCGACGGCGATGGACGTGACCCTGCCCCTGATCGAGCAGTGCGCGGGGCCCGAGGCGGTGCCGGCGAGCTTCGCCTCCGGCGCCCTCCTCTCCCTTTCCGTGCCCATCCTCGTGCCCCTCCTCTACGGCCTCGGCTAGGGCGCGGAGTCCACGGGGACCGCGGGTACCGCGGGAAGCGGACCAACCGCCGGAGGCCCGGCCGTCATCGCCGCCGTCATCGCCGCCGTCATCGCCGCCGGAACCCCGGGGGCGCCTTCATTTCGCCAGGAAGCCCTCGACGAGGTCGGCGACGATCGACGCGCCGTGGGTGTTGAGGTGGATGCCGTCGACTAGGAGATGGAAGCCGTTCGCGGCGCCGATCTCGTCGAAACTCTTGCCGAAGAGGATGCGCTCCCTCGCGGCGCGGTTCTGCGCGCGGCCGAAGCGCTCGAAGGGGATGGCCGGCTTGCGCGGCACCGCGTCGAGGTAGGCCACGATCCGCTCGCGCAGCGGCAGGTACTCGACGCCCTCGCTCCGCGCGATGTCCTTGACCGCGGCGGCGTATTCCTCGGTGCGGAGCCAGGCGTAGTGGCGGGGATCCTCGCCGAGGGGCGGCATCGAGAGGAGGGCCACGCGGGCGCGGGTCTCGGCCTTGAGGCGCCGGACCACGAGGGTGAGGTTCTCCCGGAAGAAGAGGAGGTTCGGCCGCTCGGGCAACTTCTGCAGGGCGAAGTAGCCGAGGGCCGAGCGCAGGCCGAAGGTCGCGTTGACGTCGTTCGTGCCGATGAGGACCGTCACCGCCTCGGGATCGAGCGCGATCACGGCGTCGAGGCGCGCGGCCAGGTTGTAGGCCAGCTCGCTGTTGACGCCGGCGTTGCAGAAGTCCCAGCCCGGGAGGCGCGCCGCCAGCATGTCCGCGTAGCTCGCGCTCACGACGCCGTGCGTGATCGAGTCCCCGCAGAGCGCGGCCAGGGGGCGGCCCCCGCGGGTGGCCCTGGTGGAATCAGCCAACTTGTCCGGCGCGTTGTGCGGCAGCTCGATGCGCGCCTTGGAGAGGTTCAGCGCCAGGGAGACGAGGAGGGCCGCGAAGAGCCCGGCCAGGAGGAGGCTGAGGAGGAGGAAGGAGAGCATCCTAGGAGGCCTC
>JAEUJG010000450.1 GCA_016794765.1 Spirochaetaceae bacterium
AGGCTCGTGAGCGCGACGACGGCGAACTGCCAGGCGAGGGGTTCGAGAGTGCCTCCGGCGAGCGTCTGGAAGGTCTCGGGCCCGAGGCTTGGTCCTCCGGCCAGGGCGGCGATGGATTTCCAGACATAGGCGAAGACCCAGCCGGCGACGTCGGTATAGAAGGCCATGATGCAGAGCGCGGCGACGATGCCGGCCCAGCCGATGGCGGACCAAACTTTGGCGCCCTTGACGACGGAACCGTAGGCCCGCACCGCGTCCAGCCTCGTCCTGCGGCCGATGGCGTGCTCGGCGACCAGGATGGGCAGGCCGACGAAGGCGACGCTGAGGAGATAGGCCAGGACGAAGGCGGCGCCGCCGTTCGAACCGGTGAGGTAGGGGAATTTCCAGATGTTGCCGAGCCCGATGGCCGATCCGAGCGTCGCAGCGAAGGCGCCGAGCGAGGTAGCGAATCCGTCGCGCCCGCTCGGCCGTGCTGTGGTCATGTTGCCTCCCAAAGATGTATCTGTATACAGAAACATCTTTGGGGCTGTCAAGGGCGTCTCGGCTATTCTCCGGCTTCTCCGAAGTTTTTCGCCATGATGCGTCGGCCTGAGCTCCGGTCGAGGACATACAGCGCCAAAAGGAGGAGGGCGATCGCGATGAAACCGGCAAGGCCGGTGAAACCGACCGTGAGGTCGGAGCCGCCGCGCAGGGGCATCATCGCGACCCCGCCCACGCCGTTCAGGGTGCCGTGCGCGACCGCCGCGGCGGCGACCGAGCCGGTCCTGGCGCGGATGTAGTAGAAGATCGGCGACAGGAGGGCGCACCAGGCGATCATCATGAAGACGCCGGCTACCGGGTGCTCGGGGTAGTTGTGGCCCTGAAGGATGAGCGGCGCGTGCCAGAGGCCCCAGACAAGGCCCGCGAAGAGGGAACCGCCGAAGAAACTCGAGCCTTTGAGTTCCCGGAAGAGGAGGCCGCGCCATCCCGCCTCCTCGCCGAAGGCCGCCAACGCGTTGATGGAGAGACCGGCGAGGAGCCCCTGGAAAAAGGCGATGAACACCGGGGGGATGGGCGCGGCGGAGACGGAGGCGCGCACGGCCGCGACCTGATCGGGCGGCAGGCCCTTGGAAAGCCTGGCGACGAGGTCCTCCATGGCGGGATCGTAGCTGATGCCGGGCAGGGCCAGTCCGATTCCGAGGGCCAGGAGGACCGCGGCGGGGAAGAGGAGCCAGGAGAGGAGGAAGTTGGCTGGGCCGACGCGGAACCGCAGGGCCAGCGCCTCGCGTAGGGGCACGGCGCCCCGGGAGAGCGCCACCGAGATCACCGCCGCGAGGAGGGGCATGAACATCATCGCGACGCCGAGGAAGGGAAACAGCTTGTCGCCGGCCCTGAGCCCTCCAGCGTAGGCCGCGGCGCAGAGGCCCCAAGACAGCGCGAAGGTCAGGCCGAGGAATATCCAGCCGTTCTTGCCGAGTTTCATGGTCATTCTCCTTCGTCGCGCCGGAGATCGGTCTCCGACCCCGGTCCGCGGATGCGGCGCCAGGCAAGATAGGAATACAGGAAGGTGTAGGCGACGCCGCCAAGGGTCGTCGCAAGGATGAAGACGGCCAGAATGGGACCGCCGGGGAACGCGAGGGAGAGG
>JAEUJG010000460.1 GCA_016794765.1 Spirochaetaceae bacterium
TGAGCGATTCCGCAGGGACTGGATCGATCCGGCGCTCCGCCTCGCCCGGCGTCTAGGGATCGGCTTCCCGCCGCGCGCGCCGCGGCGGGGGAAACACCAGCCGGTTCGAAGTCGCCGCCTCGACTCCTCCCTCCGGAATGCCTTCGTCCCCGCCCGAGCCCTGGCGCCGGGCGCGACAGCCATTCCAGAAGGATACGACATGGATATCGATATCGACGCGGTCGCCGAGCGCTTCGCCGGCGACGCCATCATCCTCGACGTGGAACAGGTCTTGAAGAGCGGCAAGGAGGCGGTCGTCTTCCGCTGCTCGGCCCACCCCTCGACGGGCGTGGAAGCGGTCGCCGTCAAGGTCTACAAGGACATCGAGAAGCGCGGCTTCCGCGACATGGCCGATTACCTGGACGGCCGGATCGGCCGCACGATCCGGAAACGCCGCGACATCCTCCACATGTTCTCGAGCCCCGACTCGATGCAGGCCTATTGGGTGCAGGCCGAGTACGAGGCCCTCGAGCGCCTCCACGGCGCGGGCCTGCCCGTGCCCAAGCCGCTCGCGATGTGCGACAACGCCGTCGCCATGGAATTCGTCGGCGAACCCGCGGGCTTCGGAGACGATGGCGAGGGTGGGGTCGTCCTCGAGCCCGCGCCGCGCCTCCGCGACGCCCGGCTCGGGAGCGGGGAGGCGGCCGCCGCCAAGGAGGCGCTCGTCGCCGCCGTCAGG
Organism: Spirochaetaceae bacterium; assembly: GCA_016794765.1. Lineage (GTDB taxonomy): Bacteria > Spirochaetota > Spirochaetia > Treponematales > Rectinemataceae > JAEUJG01. Next base: position 719 of record JAEUJG010000460.1, read on the forward strand.
CGCATGCTCGAGCTCGACTTGATCCACGGCGACCTCTCGCCCTACAACGTCCTCGTCCGCGAGGGGAAGCCGGTGATCATCGACTTCCCCCAGGCCATCGACGCGCGCTTCCATTCGCGGGGCGCCGAGATGCTCTCCCGGGACCTCGCGAACATCCTCGGTTACTTCGGCAAGCGGGGGCTCGGCTCCGAGGAGGAGGGCAGGGCCCTCGCCGCCGAGTGGTGGGAGCTCTACGAGCGGAACGCGTTGTAGCCGGAACCGGGCCCCGCGGGGCGGGCTCCGCGGGGACAGTCACCGGGGTGGAGCGATCGGTCGGGCGGGTCCGGCGGCGCTCCCGACCTCGCCGCCCGGGAGTTGGGCCCAAGACTCGAAGAGAACTCCGCGAGGGATAGTCACCAAGTTGAAGCGACTCGTGGAGTGGGCGTCTTCGCCTCGACCGTGGCCAGCAGCGCCAGTCTGCGGATCTACCTCGATCTCATCATTGTGTGCTTGCTTGCTTCGGTGTGGATATGGTGCGACAGCCGGAAAAGCGGCCGCGTCTTCTGGCTCTGGTTGCTGCTCACCCTGACGGCGGGCAGCTTCGGCCCCTTGTTCTACCTGCTCGTGGGCGCCCTGCGCGCACCGCGGGCGCGCGGCTAGGCTCCCGGCCGCGGTGCGGGGGGGCGGAGGGGCGGCTCGCCTTCGGCGCCTTTAGCACCCGGGGCGGGAAGCCTTCTTCATGACGTAGAGGCGCTTGTCGGCCAGCCGCAAGAGTTCGTCAAAATCGTCGCCGTCCGCCGGAAAGGACGAAATGCCGTAGCTGAACGAGCAGGGAATGTCCGTGACTCCGCGCCGCGCCATTTCCTCCGCGAGGAGCGCGCGCGTCCGTTCCAGCTTTTCGGCCAGTCGCCCGGGCTCCGTGGCGAGATAGATGCCGAGGAACTCGTCGCCGCCCATGCGCACCACCTGGTCGCTGCTGCGGGAATGGCCGGAAAGCAGGCGGGCCGCCGACTTGAGGTACTCGTCGCCCAGGTCGTGCCCGAGCTCGTCGTTCACCCGTTTCAAGAAGTCCACGTCGATCATCGCCAGGCAGAAGGGCTGTCCGTAGCGGAGGCACCGTTGGAAGTCGGACTTCCGGTACTCGTCCAGGAACCAACGGTTGTGGAGTCCGGTCATCTGGTCGTAGCGGGAGAGGAATTCGTTCTGCTTCATGAGGCGGTTCGCCTTCAGGAGCAGGGTGAGCTGGTTCTTGATGAAGCGGATCACCTCCACGTCGAGCGGGGAGAACACCTTGTCTCCGGACGAGTCGATGTTGAGGAGGCCCGACACCTCCTCGTCGATGACGATGGGGCAGCTTATCTGGGACTCGATCAAGACGCCCTTCTCGGTGGGCGGGATCTCCGGGACCAGACTGTCCCGAATCCGGCCGAGTCCGTTGATGATTATCGGGTCGGTGTTCCCGGAGACCGCCGAGCGGCTGAAAATCGAGTCCGCCAGCGGCAAGGCGAAGGCCGCCGCCTTCTCGGCGACATAGCCCACATTGGCGGCTATCCGGAGCGTCCCGGCGCCGTCGTCGAGAAGGATCGTCCCCGCGTCGGCCTCGGGGATCATCGTGATGAGGCGCTCCAGCACGTGCTTCAGGAAGGCCTCGAGCGGTTTCCCTTCGGCGAGCATGGCGCTGAGCTCGATGGCCAGGTCCTTGCTTCCCCCGAACTGGATCTCCTTGGTCAAGTCCACCGCGGTGAGATAGTCGTAGGCCGTGTCCTGCATGACCACCGGCCGGAGGCTGACGCGCAACTGCCGGGTCACGTTCCCGGCGTCGGAAAAGCGCACGATGCCGAGTTCCTGGGGCTGGCCGTCCTTGACTACCCGGGAATGCCCCTTCACCAGGCGTTCAAAGTCGCCTTCGTGGCGGCAATGCGGGCGCAGCCGCATCCAGTCGACCTTGAGATCCGCGTCCATGCCCGCCAGCCGGCGCATGGCGGAGTTCGCGTAAAGAATGTTGCCGTTTCCGGCTATCAGCATGGCGGCGGTATCCATCGAGTTGATCAGGATCTCGATGTTGGTCCTCTCCTCGTTGAGACGGAGCTCGGCGCGGCGCCTCTCCACGAAACCGCGGTACTCCGAACGCGACATCACGGCGGCCACCGCGCCGACCACGCTGGTCGTGAGCATGGTGTTGTAGACGAGCCCGGCTTCCGCGCGGTTGGAGAGGAGGACGGCCAAAAGGCTCGCCTGGCCGAACGCGATGGCGACGACGAGCTCGCGGCGAAGCACGAGGATGGCGGGAAAAATCATGAGGAAGCAGATGTAGGGCACGAGGGCCAGCCCGCTGTACGCCATCAAGTCCAGGAAAAGCGTCCTCGAGAACAGGCAGAAACAGGCGCAGGCGGCGATGAACCAGGCCGGCGGCTCGCGGAGCGCCTTCAGCGCGATGAAAAGGGCGAGAGACGCGACGAGGATTACGCCCGTCAGGGCGAGATACTCGAATTGCCGGTCGGCGCCCAGAAGCCCTTTCCAAAAGATGGTCGCGACCGCGTAGGAAGAATCCATGGCGAGCAAAATCGCGAGGAAAAGACACATCCCCTTGCGGTTTTTTTGGGTGATCTCCGCGATGATGATGGCCTCTTTCCTCTCCATGCCACCTCCATTCCTTTCCTCGACATCGCGGACCGCCTCCGCCGGCCCTCCCGGGTTGCCGAATTTCCTGCGCCTAAATGCCCGAAATCCCGCTATTCCGGCCATGTACAGTAGTAATCGGGGCGCTTTCAGTTGTCAAGAATTCGACGACGGACCGCAGGCGGACCGCGAGCCGCGACCGCGAGGGACAGTCACCAATTTGAAGCGACTCCTAGCTCCGAGGGCGTATGAGCTGCATGAGACAACCCCGGCACCTGGTCGACGGCGCGTGGTACCATGTCACCGCGCGGGTCAATCGTCGTGAGATGCTCCTCGATCGGGGAGAGGTCCGCGATCTATTTCTGGCGGTTCTCGGCCGCGCCAAAAGGCGGTATCGCTTCCATGTGGCGAATTTCTGCGTGATGGGCAACCACATCCATCTCCAGATCATGCCGGTGAAAGGGCAGAGCCTCTCGGCGATCATGAGGTGGGTCCTGGGCTGTTTCGCGCGGGCCTACAACAAGAAGCGGGGCCTCTCCGGCCATTTCTGGGGCGAACGATTTCATTCGCGGGTGCTTGAGGGTATCCGGCAGTTCGTCATCGCCTTCGGCTACATCGACGATAATCCGGTCAAGGCCGGGCTCGCCGCCCGGCCCTGCGAGTGGCTCCATGGGGGCGCCTGGCGGCGCCTAAGGGGCGATGCTTCCCTCCTTATGGAGGGCAGTATCTGGCTTGCGCTGATCGAGGCTTGTCGCGAGTTGCCGACGGCTCTTCCTGCGCCCGCGCAAGCCCGGCCAATAACCGTAATCTAAAAGCACTTCGGAAAAGCGTTTGAGCATGGGCAGGAAAAGCGTAGAACTTCCCCGCGAAAGGCTTGGGCGAAGATGCTGATCCAGTCCCGTGGCTTCCCCCAATAAAAGTAGAGGCTAGAAGGCTATGAATGCACTCTGAGTGATCGATCCGGACCTGCGCGCCGATCTGTTGCAAAAGCGCATAAATGTCCTATAATGTAAGACAATATGGCTGTAAAGCGACAACTGGCGGAACAGGGCCCCGAGCTCGACTTCCTGGCCGTCGCAGGGATCGGCGGCGAGAAGGGCAACGTCCGCGACAAGGTGAGCCGCTGGCTCAAGGCGGGCGACATCATCGGCGTGGTGAAGGGCATCTACGTGACAGCCCCGGAACTCAGGAAGCGCCCGGTGAGCCTCGAGATCCTCGCCAACCTGATCTACGGCCCCTCCTACGTCTCCTTCGAGTATGTCTTGGCGAGGGAGGGCCTCATTCCCGAAGCGGCGACGTCCCTCACCTCCGCCACGCCCAAGCGGAACCGCGACTTCGACACGCCCCTCGGGCCTTTCAGCTACCGCCATCTTCCCGCGGCCGCCTACTCTTTCGGCTGGACGCGGCGCGAGCTGCCGGACGGCTCGGGTTGGCTCGAGGCGCATCCCGAGAAGGCTCTTCTCGACTGGCTCTACCGCTCCGGCTCGCTCCGCTCCGTGAGCGCCCTCGAGGAACGGCTCTTCGAGGATCTCCGCCTCGATCAGGAGCTGTTCCGCGACCTGGATCGGGAGCGGCTCGCGGGCTATGCCGCGCTGATGCCCGGGGCGACCTTCCGCGTCCACCTCGCCAAGCTCCTCGGGAGGCTCCATGCATGACGCCATCCGCGCGATGATCGAGAAACGCCGGCCCCAGGGCCAGGCGGACTGGGACCGCGCCCTCCGCGAAGTCCTCCAGGAGGCGGCCCTCGCCGGGCTTTGGCGAACGGGCTTCTTCAACGGCGCCGCCTTCTATGGGGGCACGGCCCTCCGCCTCTTCCACGGCCTTGACCGCTTCTCTGAGGACCTCGATTTCACGCTCATCGAGCCCGACCCCGCTTGGAGGCTTGCGGAACGCCTCGATTCCCTGCGCGCCGAGATTGAGGCTTTCGGCTTCTCGGTCGACATCGATTCGAAGCACGAGGGCAAGATCGACTCGGCCTTCATCAAGGCGAACACGAAGATCCACCTCATCCGCATCGAGGCGCCTTTTGCGGTCGCCGGGTCCGCGGCCTCGAACCGCCTCGTGAAGGTAAAGCTCGAGACGGACACTGATCCGCCCGCGGGCATCAAAACCGAGATGAAGACCCTCCTCGAGCCTTTTCCCGTTTCCGTTCGCGTCGTGACGCCGCCCTGCCTCTTCGCCGGCAAGCTCCACGCCTGCCTCTGCCGCTCGTGGAAGACGCGGGTAAAGGGGCGCGACTGGTACGATTACCTCTTTTTCGTCGCCCGCGGCGTGCCGGTCGATGTCGCCCATCTCGAGGCGCGGCTTAGGCAGAGCGGACATTGGAAGGAGGGGAGGGCGCTTGGCGTGGAGGATGTTAAGCGGCTCCTTCTTGAGCGCATCGCGGCGGTGGATTGGAAGCAGGCGGTGGAGGATGCGCTGCCCTTTGTCCGTGATCCGCGGGCGATGGGGCTGTGGGGGACGGAACTTTTCCGCGAAACGGCCGCTAGGATTGTTGGGGCATGAAGAAAGAGAACAATTCCAGGTGAATCGCTCCGGGTTTGCCGGAGAGCCCCTCTGTTGAGTCGGGCTCCCGCGGCCGGACCGGGGTGCTTTATTGTCTCGTATGCTTGCCGTCATTACTTAGCGTTGCTTCGCTCTCATAGAGCTCGGCGACGGCCCCTATCCTGCGCCTCATCTCGGCGCGTACGCGCGGCGGCTCCAGGCATTCGCATTTGTCCCCCATGCCCAACAGCATGCCGTAGTGGTAGTCGTTCTCGATGAAGAGAAAGTCGACGATCCAATGCTCCTCGCCCTCCGGAGTAAAATTTTCATAGGCGCAGTAATCGAGTACCCGTTCCATGACGGACTGGTGGATGCGGAGTTTGATCCTTGTTTGCAGGGTCGCGAGCGTTTCGGAAAACTCGAGCTGCGGCCTTGGGTGCTCCCGTGGAGTGAAGGTTTCCTTGTCCATTCGCGAATTTGACATGCGGGACAGCTTGAACAGGCGAAAGTCCCGCCTTTGGCGGCAATACCCTTGCCAATACCAATGACTGCCCTTGAGCACGAGCTGATAGGGCTCGGCCCTTCGCGCGCTTTTGTTGCCGTGCTGGTCCAGGTAGTCGAAGGAGATCGTCTTGCTTTCCCTCAAGGCCGTCTTTATGAGTTCCAAATAAGCTTGCACGTCCTTGTTGCCCATCCAGGGGCTCAAGTCTATGAGAATCTGGCTTGTCTTCAGCTCTATTTCGCGCGCCCGGTCGGCGGGGACAAAGCTCTTGACCTTGGCCAGGGCGTTGACGAGTTCGTCGCCGCGCATCATGCCGGAAAGGCTTGATAGGCCCATCAAGATGACGGAAAGGTCCGCGGTGGAAAACACCTTCTTGTCGATCTTGTAGTCCTGCATGATTTCAAAGCCGCCGCCCACTCCCGGGATCGAGAGCACGGGAATGCCCGCCAGGTTGATGGCGTCCATGTCGCGGTAGATGGTGCGCGGCGACACTTCAAACCGTGCCGCCAGCTCCTCCGCCCCGATGCGCTTTTGCTCGAGGAGGAGGAGGATAATGCTGACAAGCCTGTCTACCTTCATCCGATGGCCGCCTGCCTAAAAAAAATCAGTACAAAACTATAGATTGTTGCCATACTGTTGTCAACAATTGCCCTGTATGCTGGCCAGGTACTGCAAACAAACCGCCTACCGGGAGGAAGCACCATGCGGAACAAAGCCTTGGTCATCATCGACATCCAAAACGACATTACCAAGAATTACAAGGAAATCATCGGCAACATCAACAAGGCCATCGATTGGGCGGTCACGGCCGACCTCCCGGTAGTCTACATCCGGCACGAAAACCTGACGGACGGCACCAGGACCTTCAAGCCCGACACCCGCGGCTCCGAGCTGGCGCCGGACTTGAAGCGGGTTTCAGACAACGTCTTCACGAAATCCAAGGGGAACGCCCTGACCGCGGAAGGCTTTGCGGACTTTATCAGCAAGCACGAAATAGACGGGTTCTATATCACGGGCGCCGACGCCGTCGCCTGCGTCAAATCCACCTGCTTCAACCTGTGCAAGGAAGGATATGGGGTCACGGTCCTGTCGGACTGCGTCACGAGTTATGACAAGACCAAGATTGACGAGATGCTGCGCTATTACGAAAGCAAGGGCGCCCGGATCGCCGGCCTGGATGAGGCGATGGCCGATCCCCGCTTCGGGGATTGAATCGGCTCCGCCTACGAACTCGCGTTGCGGTCCCGCCCGGTTCATGGTATAGAGATTCCAACCATGATCGATGCCCACGTGCATGTGGAGAGAGGCCCCTACACGGCCGACTGGATCCAGCGCTTTGTGGATCAGGCGCTCGCCGTCGGCCTTGATGAACTCTGTCTCCTCGAGCATTCGCACCGCTTTGTCGAGTTTTCGGAGCTCTACGAGCCGGTTCGGAACTTTGACCGGTATCAAGAGGACTGGTACGCGCGGAGGGCCGGAAAGCGGATCGGGGAGTACCTGGATCTCGTCGCCGAAATGCGGAAAAGCTCCTTCCCGATACGGCTGCGCTGGGGCCTCGAGGTTTGCTGGTTGCCCGGGGCGGCAAAGGTCCTCGAATCGCTGGATGCGCGAAACAGCTTTGACTTTGTCACGGGCTCGATCCATTGGCTCGACGGCTGGGGCTTTGACCACAAAAAGGAGCGGTGGAACGGCCGCGACGTGAATGAGCTGTATCGACGCTACTTTGAGCTGGAGCTTGATCTCCTCCACAGCGGCTTGTTCGACCATGTCGCCCATCCCGACTCGATTAAGTGCTTTGGCCACTATCCGGAGTATGATCTTGAACCGACCTATGCGCGCGTGGCTGAGGCGGCCATGACGGCGAAGGTAGCGTTCGAGCAAAGCTGCGGCTTGCGGAACAACTACGGTCACGAAACGCTGGGACTTGATCGGAACTTCCTCGCCGCGCTGCGGGCGCGCGGGGTGCCCCTGCTGACCGCCTCCGACGCCCATCGGCCGGAGGATGTCGGCAAGAACCTGAAAGAGGCGGCCGCGCTGCTTGCGGCCGACGCCGAAACCCCGCCTTGCCGGGCGGGCAGCCGGCTGCCCGCCATAGGAGAGGAAAAATGAAATCGAGGGCTTTGTGCGTTCTTTTGGCGCTCTGCGCGACGGGCCTGTCCGGCCTTTCCGCGGAAGAGGATCGGCTCGACGCCGAGCGAAAATACTATGAAAACAAGCTGGCCGGGATGGAGGCCGTGCTCGGGCCGATGCACGATTTTGTCGGGCACGCGGTCATTCCCTTCGACGTCGGCGGCGCCGTCGACATGTACTATTTCCCGCAGGAACGGGGCACGGCCTTGGCCACGATGGAGCTCCTGCGGCTGGAAGGTGATATCCCGATGCGGGGCAAGCTCGGGACCTATGAACTCGTCGCCTTCACGAAGGAAAATATCGGGACGCCGGACTTCTCCAAGATCGAGCGCGCCCTGTGCGGAATCTTCACCGTCCTCGGCAACTACTCGGCGGGCGCGGTCCTGAATCCCCTGGAGACCTGCGAGATTCCCGACGGGGAGGGGAAGCGTTGCTTGGTGTTCGACGAATACCCGAGCGGGGGCAAGCTCGACTCGGGCGGCCGCCGCCATGGCCTCTTGCTCGTCATCCAGGTGCATGAGGACGAGATGGCCTTCGCGATGAAGTACGGCACCAAGGCCTTGCTCCGCAGGCTGCGGGACAGGGGCTGCTATCCCTTCTCCGACTTGGACCGGAAAAGCGTGGTGTCGGGGAGGTAGGCCGCGGCGATGAGCCGACACGTCGCCGCGGGTCGAACCGCCGTGCGGTCGCGCGAGGCGGATCCACGCGCGCCGCGCGGACGCGGTTTTTTGCCGGCGCTGGTTCCGGATAATGGGGAGGATTAATGAAAAAGCTGTTCCTCGCGCTCGTCGCATCGGTCTGTCTTCTTTCCTGCGCCCCCGTGGCGAAAGTGGTGTTCAAGGAAGCGGTAGGTTTTCTTGGCGGAAAAGCGGGGCAGGCGGTGGGTGAGGCCGCGGGCAGGGTCGCCGGGGCTGCCATGAAGGCTTCCGACCTCTCGGAGGCCCCGGGAGCCTTCGGCGGAGGGCTTGGTTCCCTGATCGGCGAGCTCTCCGGCGAGCTGGCGTGGAATTACGCGGGGAGCCTCGCCTCGTCGCTTTCCCCTCCGGTCTCCGCGCCGGGAGCCGTCACCCCGGCCAACGGCGCGTCCTTCAGCTTGGATAGGGTTTTAGAAGAGGACCGGTCCGTCACGATGGCGCGCGACCTCAAGGTCTTGGAGTATTACCAACTGTTCGATAAGGGGGACGAAGTCCGCGCGGGCGGCGACGCCAGGGAGTATCGGATCGAGTATGCCTTCCGGGTGACGGACCTACGGAACAAGCGGGGCTTCCTCGAGTCGTTGCGCTTCTCCGCCCGATCCGAGGACGGAGTCCTTTCTCCGCTCTACACCTGCGCCGACCTCGAATTCTCGTACGGCGACGAATTCCGCCTTGCGGGCGGCCTTGCCGGCCTCCCGGCCGACCTGACCGCCGTGCTGAGCCTCCTCCTTGATTGCGAAGGCGAAGAAGACGAGCTCTTCGCCAACACGACTAATCGCCTTTGGCTTCCGGGGGAACGCGGCGTCATCGACCGGACGCGCCTCGCTTCGACCGTCGATTTCGCCTCGCTCGGCGTCGATCCCGGGAAGATCTTCGGT
>JAEUJG010000485.1 GCA_016794765.1 Spirochaetaceae bacterium
GGCCGCGAAGAAATGAAAAGGGCGCCCCTCGGGGCGCCTTTTTTTTCCTGCTCGCGCGGCTCCACCAGGCGCCGGACGGTCTATGCCAGGTCGAGCTTCCGGATGATGCGGAGATAGTGGTGGCTCGCCTCGTCGGAGGGAAGCCGCTCCAGGACCGCCCGGAAACCCTCGGCGGCCACGCGGTGCTCCTGCGTGTAGAAGGCGGAGATCGCCTTCTCGAAGGGCGCGCGGATGCCGTCCTTGGCCTTCCTGAGCTCCTCGGGATCGCCGTCGAAGATCTCGAACACGGAGATGGGCTCGCGCTTCCCCTTGACCGGGATCTTGCCGAGGAAGCGGAGGTGGAAGGCGTTCGGATCCTCGAGGCCGAGGAGGATCTTCTCGCTGACGACGAGGCCGATCGCGTACTCCTTGGCGATGCCCTCGATGCGGCTCGCGAGGTTGACTACGTCGGAGATGACCGTGCCGTCCATCCGCTCGTTCTCGCCGATGGTGCCGAGCATGAGCCTGCCCGTGTGCACGCCGATGCCGATGGAGATGGCCTCGCGGCCGGCGGCGCGCCGCTCCCCGTTGTAGGAATTGAGGGCGCGGTGCATGTCGATCGCGCAACGCACCGCGTTCTCCGTGGAGGAGGGGAAGAGCGCCATGATGCCGTCGCCCAGGTACTTGTCCACGAAGCCGCCGTGGCTCCTGATGACGGGGCCCATGCGCGCCAGGTATTCGTTGATGAAGTCGAAGGTCTCCTTGGGCGACATCGCCTCGCTGAGGCGCGTGAAGGAGCCGATGTCGGCGAAGAGCACCGTCATGTCCTGCTCGGCGTGGTCGCCGAGCCCGATGTCCTCGAAGCTGGTCTTGCCGAGGCGCGCCAGGAACTCCTCGGGGAGGAAGCGCCGCATCGCCCGGTTCGCGCGCGCGAGCTCCGCGGACAGCGTCTCCGCCGTGGCGAAGGCGCCGGCGAATTTGCGCGTGATGACCAGCGACAGCGAGAACAGGAAGAGGAGGAGGCCGAAATGGGTGATGAAGAAGCCGCCCTTGATGGTTCCGTTGGCGGCGAGGATGTCGTAGACGACGGCCGCGAAAAAGAGGAGGAAGCCGCCGGTCAGGATCAGGGAGCCGCGCTCGCGCCTCCTGATGGCGCGGAAGAGGACGACGGAGATGTGGAGTCCGAGCAGCACCGAAAAGACCTGGAAGCCGACCAGTGTGGCCGAGGCCAGAAGGGGCTTGCCGAAGGCGATCATGCCGCTGTAGACGAGGGGCACGGCCAGGGCGAGGATGAAGGCGACCTTGCCGAAGATCTTGGGGTAGAGCGTATAGATGAAGGAGGCGGTCAGCATGACGGCGAGGGAGAAGGTCAGGTAGCCGGCCTTGAAGAGCCATTCCCAGGAGAGGGAGGGAAAGATGTCGACCAGGTAGTACTGGTCGTAGCAGAGGATGCGGAGTCCCAAGACCAGACAGAGGAGGGCGAAGAAGACCGGCGAGCGGTCGCTCGGCCTGAAGGCGAAGAGGCAAAGGTAGTAGAGCCCCATGACCACCACCGCGCCGACGACGAAGAATTCCGAAACGAGGTCGCGCTCGCGCTTCCGCGCGATGTCGCCGTAGTCGCCGAGCAGGATGGGCGACTTGTTGCCGCCGTCGCGGTCGGCGTAGTTGGACACGTGGGCGACGAGATCGAGCTCGCCGTCCGCCTGCCTCCCGAGGCGGGCGAGGGTCGGCTTCCAGGCGGCGGTCTCGGCAGCGGCGGAATCGCCGGGCCGGCCCTGCTCGAACACGAGGACGCCGTCGGCGTAGATCCTGGCGGCCGAGAGGAAGGAGCCGATGGAGAGCCCCAGGTCCAGGTTCGGATCGATGCCGCGGACGCGGAGGCGATAGCTGCCGTGGCCGAGCGGCTCCACGCCGGGCATCTGGTAGTCGGCCCATTCCCCCGGCAGGACGCCGTAGATGTCGGGTTCGGCTTCCCGCGCCGGATCCACAAAACGGTTCCAGTAGAAGGCCCATTCGCCTTCGAGGGAAACGAGACGGCCCGCCGCGAGGCCCGAAAGGTCAAGCTCGCCGCGATGGGCGCGGGCCGCGGCCTCCGGCCGCGTTTCGGCCGCCGCGGTGGATCCGAGGGCGAGCGCGAAGAGGAGGGCGGCGAGGCCAAGGATCGTTGGGCGGCGCATGACAGCCAAGGTACCATGCCTTGCCCGGGGGGACAAGCGCGATTTGCCCGGCGAGGCTGTCGTGAAACACGCACTTGACGCCGAGGCTCGGCTGGGATAGATTGCAGGCGGTGAAGGGGGAGTAGTTGTACCTCGGAATCAACAGCCGGCCGTCCTTGTGGCGTCCTGGTTCCGCGGCCTCATTCCGTGAGGAAACAAGACCTTTCGCATGAGCTCGAGGCATCGAGCGCTTGCGAAAGGTCTTTTTCTTTTAAATCGCACCTTAAGGAGCCACAGAGCATGAAGTTCGCCGTTCTCGCAATCGCCCTCGTCATGTACGGACTCGTCATCGCCTTTTCCGACAAGAAGGCCTGGTTCACCCTAGGCGCGGCAGCCATCGTCATCGCCCTCGGCGTCGTCTCTCCCGCCAAGGCCGCCTTCGAGCTCGTCAACTGGAACGTGCTCCTCATCTACATCGGCAGCCTGATCATCGCGGACCTCTTCATCTATTCGAGGGTACCCGCCCACATCGCCGACCGCATCGTCGACTCGTCCCCGACCTTGGGCCTCGGCATCGTGTTCATCCTGATCATGACGGGCATCATTTCCGCCTTCGTGGAGAACGTCGCCACGGTCCTCGTCATGGCCCCGATCGCGATCGCCCTCTCCAAGAAAGTCGGCATGAAGCCCACCGTCTTCATGATCGGCCTGGCCGTGATGGCCAACCTGCAGGGCACCGCGACCCTCGTCGGCGATCCTCCCTCGATGATCTTCGCGAGTTTCGCCAATTACTCCTTCAACGACTTCTTCGTCCACCAGGGCAAGCTTTCCATCTTCTTCGCCGTCCAGGCCGGCGCGATCGCCGGCGCGATCTACTTCTACTTCTACTTCAGGAAGTACGGCAAGACGAACGTCCAGCTCGCCGTGGAGAAGGTCGTCTCCTACCTGCCTTCCGCCCTCCTCATCGCCCTCATCCTCGGCCTCGCGGCGATCTCCTTCTTCTTCGAGGGCCTCGCCCTCTCCGGCCTCTGGTGCATGATCCTCGCCGTCGTAGGCCTCTTCTGGTACGTCTTTGTCCGGAAGGAGCCCGTCAAGGAAGCCGTCCGCCTCGTGAAGGGCCTCGACTGGGAGACCATATTCTTCCTCATCGGCATCTTCGTCGTCATCGGCGCGATCTCGGAGGTCGGCCTCCTCGATGATCTCGCGATCTTCCTCCAGGGCGTCATCGGCGGCAACATGCTCCTCGGGTTCGTCATCATCGTGGCGATTTCCGTCCTCCTCTCCGGCTTCATCGACAACGTGCCCTACATCATCGTCATGCTGCCCGTCGCCGCGAGCCTCGCCTCCAGCCTGAACCTTCCGAAGGAACTCTATATGTTCGGCCTTCTCATCGGCTCCTGCCTCGGCGGCAACCTGACGCCCTTCGGCGCCTCCGCCAACGTCGTCGCCGTCGGCATCTGCAAGAAGGAAGGCGCGAACGTCAGCTTCGGGGAGTGGGTCAAGATCGCCGGACCCTTCACGCTGATCACGACCGTAGCCTCGGCTCTTTTCGTCTGGTTCGGGTGGCGCTAGGACTTCCGTTTCGGTCTCCCTCCTGTGGCGGGGGACCAAGGAGCCCATCGGGCGAAAGCCGGCGGATCATCCGCCGGCTTTTTGTTTTATAAGGGGAGTGAGGCGGCTCTTGGCGGCGCCAAAGCAAGGATGATCCAGTTTCGCATGGGCGAAACCGGCTGGCACACGAGGAATCATCGGGCTTGTCGGCCGAAGAGCCCGGCCTGGATGCTACTCCCGGGTCGGTTTTCCCGAATCGCGCTTGTCCCGCCGCGGCGCGGGTTTGGCAGTCCCGCGCGGCGGGGCGGGGTTTTTCGCCCGCGGTGCGGCGGCCGCCTCGGCGCGTGGCGCTCCCGGCTTCCTTCCGCTTGGCGAGCCTTCCTTCGCTCCGCGCGGCGCGGGACCTTCGTCTCGCCGCGGACCGGGACGGCCGGGGCTCCGTGCCTCGCGGAGCGCCTCGGCGAACTCAGGCGGCGCGGCGCTATCGAGCTCGAGGCGCTTTTTCGTGAAGGGATGGGTGAGGACGAGGCCGACGGCGTGAAGGCCGAGCCGGCCGATGAGGTCGCGGGCCCGGCCATAGCGCTCGTCGCCGCAGATGGGATGACCCGCGCCGGCGAGCTGGACACGGATCTGGTGCTTGCGCCCCGTCTCGAGGTCGAGTTCCACGAGGCTCGCGCCGTTGCCGCTCGCGAGGAGCTTCCAGCGCGTGACGGCCCGCTTGGCGCCGGGGGCGCGCGGTTCGGTCTCGTACACCTCGCCGCCGCGGTTCTCGGCGAGCCAGCTGTCGAAGACGCCCGCCTCCCCGGAAAAGAGTCCTTCGACGAGGGCGACATAGCGGCGTTCGAGCACGAGATCGTCCCAGGACGCCATGAGGGCCTGCTTGGCCCGGGCGTTTTTCGCGAAGACGAGGATGCCCGAGGTGTCGCGGTCGATGCGGTGCACGACGGCGGCGCGCCCCTTTGGATTCCGCGCCTGTATGTGTTCCGTGACGATGTCGTAGAGGGCGCGGGCGCGGCTGCCCTCCGGAGAGATCACGGCCAGGCCCGAGGGCTTGTCGACCGCGACGAGGTCCTCGTCCTCGTAGACGAAGGCGACGCGGGAGCCGAGGGTCGCCGCGCCACGTGGGGCTCGGGGCTTGGGCTCGTCGTACCTGTCCGCCCGGCGCTCTTCCCCGCGGCCGGCCTGCCGGCCTTCGCCGCGCGGTTCGCGGTCGGGGCCCTTTCGCGGAGGCGCCGCGCGTCGATTCTCGGCGCCGGTGCGGGGGTGACCGGGGGCGCCGGCGGGAATCCTCGAGGAGGGGGAACCAGACTTCTTCATGCCGTCAGTATAGGCCGCGGGGCCGGGCAGGGTCGAGTGGCGGCGCCCTACCGATTCCTTGTGATGGTCAATCTCCTTTTAGGGGCTCCCGGACAGGGATGGCAACATGGCGCGGCCCTGTGGGATGGCGCCGTCGTTTCGCGGGATGTCGATTCGAAAGCGCGTTCGCGGCTTTATCGCCGAGCTGAGAACCGCCGAATCCTCGCCGAGAGATCGATCCGCCCGATCCGCGGTATTTTGACGGCGGCATCCATGTCGGAGACGATGCTGAGCTCTATGCCAGCGGCTCTCGGCGCATCCCTGCGCCTCGCCCTCGCTCCGCGCTCGGGACGCCGCTCCGGGTTCAACTCCCGCCACCGGATTTAGGGTAGAAAAAAACCAGCCTTGCGGCTGGTTTTTTCCTTTTGTTGGAGGTGGCGGGAGTTGAACCCGCGTCCCCGAACGCGAAAGGCGAACGTCTACAGGTTTAGCCGGTCATTCAAGTTGTCGAGGAGGGGGTGGCGGAGCGGCACGCTTTCCCTCCCGTATTCCGGAGTTAGTCCCCAAACCGGTCCGGACCCCGGTCTGGGCAAGCCTCGGTTGGTGTCGGACGCTACGGCCGCTCAAGGCGGCGCGACCGCGAGTCCGTCGCTAACGGCGCTTACGCGGCGAGAGCGAGGGTGCCGTTGTTGTTGGCACGTAAAAGGTTGCCGAATCAGGAGGTCGGCGTCTCCACCTGCTGCCCGCAATCCGGACCGTACGGGTCGAATCCGGTACACCCCCTTCGGGGTGACCCGGAGACGAGGCCTCCGTCGCCGGAGACTCGCCTTAGGATCGCTTAACGCAAATATAGCACCGGGGGGCGAGGGGGTCAATGGCCGGGAGTAAGGGAGCCTTAGGCGCTTCCGCTTCGGGCCTTGTGTCAGTCGAGCCGCTCGATGGCCCGTTCGATGACGCCTCCGCCGAGGACGAGGCCTTCTTCGTCATAGAGGACGGCGGATTGGCCGGGGGCGACGGCCCGCTGGGCCACGTCGAACTCGAGGCGGCAAGCGCCGTCGGCGGCGGGCTTCACGAGGCAGGGTGCGGGCCTGTGGTTCTGCCTGAGTTTCGCGGCGGCGCGGAAGGGCGCGGCGGCCCGACGCGGATCCTGAAGGCGGAAGTCGGCGGCTTCGAGGCCCTCGGCGAAGAGTCCGGCGTTGGGGCCGAGGACGATGCGGTTCGCCTCGGGCTCGAGCTTCAACACATAGAGGGGCTCGGGACCGGTGGAGACGCCGAGTCCGCGGCGCTGGCCGACGGTGTAGTAGGGGAGGCCTCGGTGGCGCCCGATCGTCCTGCCGCTTCCGTCCACGAAGTCGCCGGGTTCGGGCGGGCGGTCGGCGAAGAGGGGCGCATAGTCCCCGCCGGCGATGAAGTCCTGGCTTTCCGGCTTGTCGGCGGTCTCGAGTCCGAGCTTGCGGGCCTTGGCCCGTACCTCCTCCTTGGAGAGCGCGCCGAGGGGAAAGCGTATGCCGGCCAGACGCTCCGAATCGAGTCCGTAGATGAAGTAGCTCTGGTCCTTCGCCTCGAAGGCGGCGCGCTTGACGTAGCGCACGCCCTCCCTTTCCTCGATGCGGGCGTAATGGCCCGTCGCGAAGAAATCGAAGTCCAGGCCGGATTCGCGGGCGCGGTCGACGAGGAAGCCGAACTTGAGCTCGCGGTTGCAGACGACGCAGGGATTCGGGGTCCTGCCGCGGAGGTACTCGCGGCGGAAGTATTCGAGGACCCGCTCCTCGTATTCGTCCGCCAGGTCGAGGACGCGGTATTCTATGCCGAGGCCCGCGGCGAGCCGGGTGCAGGCGGCGATATCCTCTTCCTCGCCGGGGCCGAAGCAGGCGTGCTTGGCGCCCTCGGCGACGGCGATGTTGCCTTTCCAGATCTTCATCGTCAGGCCCAAGACCTCGTAGCCCTCCTCGAGGAGGATGGCGGCGGCGACGGCGGAATCGACGCCGCCCGAGAGTCCGACGGCCGCGCGGCGTGGCGTGTTCATGGGGAAAATATAGCATGGGCGACGGGAAAGCGAAAAGCCGCGAGCCGGGCGTCATAGTTCGCGTCCGAGCATCGCCTTTCGTCCTCCCCTGTGATATACTCTCGCTGTATCATAAAATGGCTTACCAGCCACTCATTCCGGTCCTCGCGGGCCGCAGCATGGAGTAGCGATGCGTTTGAGTAGACCAGCGGCCCTTTTCCTGTTCGCGGCATCGGTTTTCGCCGCCTCTTTCGCCTTCGCCGACGCGGCGCCGCCCGATCTCGAAACCTATCTTGCCCGGAGCCTTCCCGACAATTCGGAAATACGGCAGAAATTCTTCACGAACCTCATCACCGTGCCCAAGGAAACGGCCCTCAAGTTCGACGAGCGCGTCCAGACCACCAAGGCCGGCGTCCAGGTCCTGGTCCGAAGCCGCCCAAGGACGACGGATTTCCTCATCGAGTTCATCAACGCGAGCCCCGACGGCTTCCAAGGCTCCCGGGCTGGTTCCTATGTCATCCAGCGCGAACCCTCCAAGGGCTACATCCTCCAGGCCAAGGTCCTCCTGCAGGATGATCCGACCTGCTACGCCCGGCTCTATCCCCAGGCGGAGGGCACGCGCATCGACGTCGTCATGTACGGCGCCGTACTCAAGAAGGGGCTCTACGTTTCGGGACTCATCTACAACAACCTGACGCGGCCCTTCAAGGATCTCGTCGCCGACACGAAGGCGTCCTTCAACTGGGCCGGCGCCCTTTCCTTGAGCCTTGGCGCGAGGCCCTCGGTCGCGGCCTTCGCCGTCTCCGCGAAGGCCGCGCTCGGCGCTCCCGCGGGCGCCGCAGCCCAAGCGCCGGCGCCTGGCATCGCCGGCCGCGAGGCCCGCCTCGCCGCGATCCTCGGCCGCTCGGCGGGCGCCGAGACCTTTCTCGCCGAGGCCGCCACCGCCGGCGAGACCGCCGTCGAGCTGTCCGGCGTCTTCCCGGCCCTCGGGCTCGCGGACGACCGGGATCCGCTCGTGGTTCGCCAGCCCTACGCTGAATACCCCCGCTACGAACCGGGCAAGGGACTGCCGGCGAACGCGCTGCGATCGGCATTGTATTTCGACGCTCGAGCCTTTCCCGATTCCGTCTACGCGCTGTACGGCGCGGGGATCAAGGCCTTCGCCCTTCCCCTCGTCGACGAGGCCGGCCGTTCCGCCGTCGTCTTCCTGGGGCCTGAGGGCGAGATCGCCTGGGAAACCCTCGCCGGTACGGCCCGCGACGGGCGAATTCGCCTGGTCCGGCTCGGCGCGCGGAAGGACTAAGCGAGAGGCCGCCGCCTTCTCGGCCGCGGCCCGTTCCCGCCCCGGCCGCGGTCCCGCTTCCCTCAGTTCACATCTTGCCAGTCCCACCGCTCCGGTATAGTATAAAAAAACCAAGTACCATATCTGGAGTCCACCTCATGCAAGACGTCTTCATAGGTTTCACCTCGGTGACCTGGCAGAACCTCGTCATGTACCTCGTCGGCTTCGCGCTCATCTGGCTCGCCATCAAGAAGGAATACGAGCCGATGTTGCTCCTGCCGATCGGTTTCGGCGCGATTCTCGTCAACCTGCCCCTCTCCATCGCCGGCATTCCCGCCGCCGGGGCGAGCGTCACCGAACCGGGCTTCCTCAGCGTGCTCTTTGAAATGGGCATCCGGACGGAGCTCTTTCCCCTCCTCATCTTCGTCGCGGTCGGCGCGATGATCGATTTCGGCCCCCTCTTCAAGAATCCCTTCATGATCTTCTTCGGGGCGGCCGCCCAGTTCGGCATCTTCGCGACCATGATCGCCGCCACCCTCCTCGGCTTCGACCTCAAGGCCGCGGCGAGCATCGGCATCATCGGCGCCGCCGACGGTCCGACCTCGATCTTCGTCTCCAGCATCTTCGCCCCGCAGCTCCTCGGACCGATCTCTGTGGCGGCCTACTCCTACATGTCCCTCGTGCCGCTCATCCAGCCCCCGGTCATCAAGCTCCTCACGACCAAGCACGAGCGCCGCATCCACATGGTCTACCACGAGTCGAGCTGCCCCAAGTGGCTCAAGGTCATGTTCCCGATCGCGGTCACGATGATCTCCGGCTTCGTCGCCCCGATCTCCGTGCCCCTCATCGGCTCCCTCATGTTCGGCAACCTCATCCGCGAGTCCGGCGTCCTCGAGCGCCTTTCCAAGGCCGCCCAGAACGAGCTCGCCAACATCGTGACCCTCCTCCTCGGCATCACGATCGGCTCCAGCATGACCGCCGCGGCCTTCCTCACCCTCGACACCCTCATGATCATGGGCCTCGGCCTCGTCGCCTTCATCTTCGACACGGCGGGCGGCGTCCTCTTCGCCAAGCTCGTCAACCTCTTCCTGCCCAAGGCCAGGAAGATCAACCCGATGATCGGCGCCTGCGGCATCTCCGCCTTCCCGATGTCCGGCCGCATCGTCCAGAAGATGGCCAACGACGAGGAGAAGGGCAACATCATCCTCATGCACGCCATCGGTTCGAACGTCTCCGGCCAGCTTGGCTCGGTCATCGCGGGCGGCATGGTCCTCGCCCTCGTCCCCCTCCTCGTGGGCTAAGGTAAGGAGAAAACGATGGAACAGGTCATTGAATACTTCAAGCAGAGCAGCACCACCGTCCAGGCTCTCGGCGTCACGGCCGGCGGCCTGATCGGCGTCTTCGCCACCCTGGGCGTCTTCTTCCTGGTCATCTGGGTTTCCGACAAGGTCGGCAGGAAGGGCGCCGAGTAGCCCTCGGGTTTCCCGAGCTTCAAGCCAGCCAGTCTCCCTCGCGGAGACTGGCTGTTTTTATTGATAGAAACAGCTTGACAGTTACTGGTCGGACCTGTACGATACTACCGGGAGAAACAAATGAAGAGTATCGCCTTCAGCTTCCCGTCGAGTATGCCGCTCGCGCCCTTGTCGCCACCCGCCGCATTTTCCGTCCCCGACTCTTGGGCTTGGCCCCGCTAAACACCCTTCAATCGACCACGCGGCCAGGGTTTGGCCGCCTCCTCGCGCAAGGGCGGGCCGGTCCGGCCCCCTTCCGAGCCGTAGGTTCCGATGTTTGGCCGGCGGCAAAAACGCCGCCCTGGGAGTTAACCATGCTGCATTACGACGCTTCCTCCGCCGCCAGTTCCGGTTTTTTCGGCCGTTTCGGCGGCAGGTACGTGCCCGAAGCGCTTGAAGCCAGGCTTTCCGCGGTGGAGGCCGCCTTTGCCCGCGCCCTCGCCGATCCTTCCTTTGACGAGGAATACCGCTACTATCTCACGCAGTACGTCGGCCGCCCGAGCCCCCTCTACCGCGCCGAACGGCTCTCGGCCGAACTCGGGGCGACGGTGTACCTGAAGCGTGAGGATCTCAACCACACGGGCGCGCACAAGATCAACAATACGATCGGCCAGATCCTCCTGGCCCGCCGCATGGGGGCGACGCGCGTCGTCGCGGAGACGGGCGCCGGCCAGCACGGGGTCGCGACCGCGACCGCCTGCGCGCTATTCGGCCTTTCCTGCACGGTGTATATGGGTTCCGAGGACGCCAGGCGACAGGCGCCGAACGTCGAACGGATGAAGCTCCTCGGGGCCTCGGTCAAGACGACGGACGCCGGAACCGCGACCCTGAAGGACGCGGTGGACGCCGCCCTGGGCGCCTATGCCGCCGATCCCGAAGCCTTCTACTGCCTCGGCTCGGCGGTGGGTCCCCACCCCTATCCCGCGATGGTTCGGCATTTCCAGTCGGTCATCGGCCAGGAAGCGCGGGCGCAAGTCCTGAAGGCGGAAGGCCGCCTGCCCGACTCGCTCTTCGCCTGCGTCGGCGGCGGCTCGAACGCGATCGGCCTCTTCTCCGCCTTCCTCGGCGACGAGGGCGTCGCGATCTTCGGCGCGGAGGGAGGCGGAACCGACGTGGCGGGCCTCAAGACCGCGGCCACCCTGAGCCGCGGCGCTCCCTGCGTCTTCCAGGGCACCTTCTCGTACTGCCTCGTCGACGAGGCCGGCAATCCGGTGGACGCGCATTCGATTTCCGCCGGCCTCGATTACCCCGGCATCGGTCCCGAGCACGCCCACCTCAAGGAGGAGGGGCGGGTGATCTACGAACCCGTGATGGACGACGAGGCGGTGGAGGCCTTCGGCCTGCTTTCGCGGCTCGAGGGGATCATTCCCGCCATCGAGAGCGCCCACGCCGTGGCCCACGCGATGAAGCGCCTCCGCGGCACGGGACAGGTCGCGATCGTCAACCTGTCCGGCCGCGGGGACAAGGACCTCGGGAGGTTCTAGGCGCTCTTCACCCTGCGGGCGAGCTCGCGGCCCTTTTCGCGGAGGGCTTCGAGCTTCGCCTCGTCCGGGCCGCCGGCCCATTCCTCGGATTCGAGGGAATCCCACTTGAGGGGGGCGACGAGCTCGTCGTATTCCTTCTTCGCGCCGCCGACCCAGCCCCAGCTGCCGAGGCGGAAGGCCTTGCGGTTCCAGACGTGCTTGCGTTCGAAGAGGCTCAGGATATAGGCCATCGGCGGGAACATCTTGTATTCGTAGGTGGGCATCGCGACCACGATGCCGGCGCTCTTGTAGGCGTCCGCCAGGACGAAGGAAGCGTCCTCGTTCGGCACGCGGTGGATCGAGTAGGGCACGCCCTCCTCCTCGATGCCGGCGATGACGGCGTCGAGTCCCTTTTTCGTGTTGCCGTACATAGAGCCCCAGACGACGCAGATTTCCTTTTCCTGGGGGCCGTCCATGTAGTTGGCGTACTTCACGTAGCGCTCGATGATCTCCTTCGGATTCTTGCGCCAGACGATGCCGTGGCTCGGCGCCACGACCTTGATGTCGAGGGCCGAGAGCTTCTGCACCGCGCGCTTCACGAAGAGGCCGAAGCTCGAGACGATGTTCGCGTAATAGCGGAGGCTTTCCTTCTCGAAGAAGGCGTGTTCCTCGGCGCTGAACTGGTCGTCGAAGACGCGGTCGCCGAGCTTGCCGTAGCCGCCGAAGGCGTCGCAAGCGAAGAGGACGCCCGACTCCGGCTCGTAGGTGACCATCGTCTCCGGCCAGTGGACGTTCGGCGCCTCCTCGAAGCGCAGGACCATGCCGCCGCCCAGGTCCAGGATGTCGCCGGACTTCACGGCCCTGAGGCCCTCGGTGATCTTGTAGAAGGACTTCACGAGCTCGATGCCCTTGGCCGTGGAGATGATCTCCACCTTGGGATTGCGCCTCTTGTATTCGGCGAGCCAACCCGTGTGGTCCGGCTCGAGATGGTTCAGGATGAGGTAGTCGATCTTGTCGAGGAAGAGGCCGGCCTGGGCGATCTCCGCCTCCAGCGCCTCGGGCGCTCCCGCCCAGTCGCGGACGAGGTCGATGAGCGCGACCTTCTCTCCCTTGACGAGGTAGGAGTTGAGCGAAACCCCGTGGGGTATGGGCCAGATCCCCTCGAAGAGGTCGGCCGTGTCGATATCGGCATGCAGGGCGTAGATGCGGTCCGTGATGGCGTGGGCTTTCATGGCATGGCGCTCCCGTCGCGGAAGTCTTGGGCGGCTCTCGGCCGTCCGGTGTACCGAGTATACTTCGCAATCCGCGGTTCGGGCAATCGAGGCGGCGGGCGGGGGGCTGGGGGCGCCGCCCGCCCGGCCCGGCGGCCGGGGTTCCGGCGGGGACGCCGCCTACCCGGCGCGGCGGCCACGCGGCCTTTAAAACGAAAGGGCCGCCCCCCGTCGCTCGCGCGACCCAGGGACGGCCGTTTCTCTTCCCGGGGGAAGGGGGATTACTTCTCGGACGACTTGATGCCGTACTTCTTGTTGAAGCGCTCGATGCGTCCCGCGGTGTCGACGAGCTTCTGCTTGCCGGTAAAGAAGGGGTGGCAGGCGGAGCAAATTTCCACCTGGATGTTCTTTACCGTCGAACGGGTCTCGATGACATTGCCGCAGGCGCAGGTGATCTTCGTCATTTCGGACTTGGGATGGATCTCAGCCTTCATATGCTACCTCCGCGCTGGTTCTATGTCTGAAAACCGGCCTTGTGGACGGCGTTCTGCCTAAATAATAGCCCTTGTTCGGCTTTAGGGCAAAAGTGCCCTTCCGCCTTGGTCTTCCTAGTCGCCGCCGCCGAGGGGCGTGTTCATCGACCGGAGGAACGCGTCATTATTCTTGGATTTCATCATCTTGTCAATGAGGAGCTCCATGATCTCCACGTCGTCCATCGGGCTGATGACCTTGCGGAGGACCCAGATCTTCTGGAGTTCCTCGTCGCTGAGGAGGAGTTCCTCCTTGCGGGTGCCGGACTTCTTGATGTTGATCGCGGGGAAGAGCCGGCGGTCGGAGAGCCTGCGGTCCAGGTTGATCTCCATGTTGCCCGTGCCCTTGAACTCCTCGAAGATGACCTCGTCCATGCGGCTGCCCGTGTCGATCAGGGCCGTCGCGATGATGGTGAGGGAGCCGCCGCCCTCGATGTTGCGCGCGGCGCCGAAGAAGCGCTTGGGCTTGTGGAGGGCGTTGGAGTCGACGCCGCCCGAGAGGATCTTGCCGGAGGTCGGCACGGTCTGGTTGTAGGCGCGGGCCAGGCGCGTGATCGAATCGAGGAGGATGACGACGTCCTTGCCGTGCTCCACGAGGCGCTTGGCCTTGTCGAGGACCATTTCGGAGACCTGGACGTGGCGGGTCGCCTGCTCGTCGAAGGTGGAGGAGATGACCTCCGCCTTGACGGTGCGCTCCATGTCGGTGACTTCCTCGGGGCGCTCGTCGATGAGGAGGACGATGAGGTAGACCTCGGGGTGGTTCGCCGTGATCGCGTTCGCGATCTTCTGGAGGAGGATCGTCTTTCCGGTCTTGGGCGGCGACACGATGAGGGCGCGTTGGCCCTTGCCGATGGGGCAGAAGAGGTTGATGAGGCGGGTCGAGGTTTCCTGCGTCGTCGTCTCGAGGTTGAGGCGCTGGTGCGGGTAGAGGGGTGTCAGGTTTTCGAAGGGGATGCGGTTTTGGGCGACCGCGGGCTCGTCGAAGTTGACCTGCTCGACGC
>JAEUJG010000567.1 GCA_016794765.1 Spirochaetaceae bacterium
GCCTCGATTTCGACGCGGTGTACTTCCACGCCTATCCCTACACCTCCAAGGAGGCCGAGGAAAAAGTCGTCTCCCTGGCCCGCGTCCTGGCCGGCTACACGGGCGGCATCACCCTTTGGACCGTGCCCTTCACCGACGTGCAGATGCGCATCAAGCAACGCGCGCGGGAGGACCTGACCACCCTCTTCATGCGGGCTGCGATGATGGAACTGTCGGAAAAACTCGCCCGGCGGATCGAGGCGAACAGCCTCGTGACCGGCGAGAGCCTCGGCCAGGTCGCGAGCCAAACCGCGGAAAACCTCCGCTTCACGAACTCGCGGGTGTCCCTGCCGGTCTTCCGGCCCCTCATCGGCATGGACAAGGAGGAAACCATCGAGGCGGCGCGGCGGATCGGCAGCTTCGACATTTCGATCCTGCCCTACGAAGACTGCTGCGTCCTCTTCTCCCCCAAGCACCCCATGTTGAAGGCCGACATGGAGCGGGAGACCGTAGGCTACGAGGCCCTGGAACTCGGTTCCTTCCTCGACGCGGCTCTCGCCGCGGCGGAGAAGCGCCATATTCCCTTCGGAGTTCCTGAAGCCTGATTCTCCCGCCGTCTTCCCGATTTGCTGAAAAGGGCGCCGCTTCCGGCGCCCTTTTTATCGCTTCCGCGCCTCGGCGCGGAGCCTTCCTACTCGACCTTGAGGACCTCGACTATCGCCCGCTCCAGGTCCTTCTTGGGCAAGGCGCCGAGGGCAAAACGGGGCTCACCCTCCTTGGGCACGAAGAACAACGTAGGGACGCTTTGGATGTCGAACATCGCCGAAAGTTCGGGCTGTTCGTCGGTGTTCACCTTGTAGACGGCCAGCTTGCCGGCGTGTTTGACCGCAAGCTCCTCAAGCACGGGACCTACCATCTTGCAGGGACCGCACCACTCGGCGTAGAAATCGATGATCGCCGGGACCTCGCCTTCGTACTTCCATTCCTTGTTTTTTTCCCAGTCGAATATCTTGGTCTTGAAGCTTTCTTTGGTAAGTTGTTCGGACATTGGAGCCTCCTTTTGTGGCACAGGTTTAATATATGTTTTTTCATATGTATAGTCCAGCACCAAGCGGAAAAAGCTTTACGGGACTTCGCCACTCGTATAGGCTCTCGTTTCGGAGGCCCCCACATGTCCGACGGAAAGATTTTCGACAAGAGCATTCAAGACTGGCAGGCTGAACGCGAAATCCTAAATGAAAAGGTGCTTTCGATCGCCGGCCTGGAAATAAAGCGGTTTTTCAGCCTGGACGGTCAAACCTACCGGGCCGGCGCCTTGGACGCCAAGACCAAGGAGCTTCTCGGCTTCGTCGCCTCGCTCGTGCTCCGCTGCGACGACTGCATCCTCTACCACACCATCCGCTGCAAGGAGGAAGGCGTCACGACGTCCGAGTTCCAGGAGGCCTGCTCCGTCGGACTGATCGTCGGAGGATCGATCGTCATTCCTCATCTCCGGCGGGCGGCCGCGCGTTGGCAGGAGCTTGCGGCAGAGCCGGGATCGGCGTAAAAAAAGCGCCGCTTCGCGCTGCGCTTTTTTTGGGAGACCTTGGCGAAGCCTAGAATCGGATCCGAAGGCCGAACTCGGCTCCCAAGGCGAAGCTGGGAGTCGGAATGATCGGGATGGAGACCACCGGAGCGCCATAAATCTCGACTTTCTTGATCGGCCAAAACTGGAGACCGGGGGTGATGCGAAGGCCGAAGTCGAAGGCGTCGGCCCCGGCGCCCGCATAGACACCGGCGCCGAGGAAGTAGCTGACGGAAGCGCCGAGGCCCTCGGCGTCGATCACGTAATAATCAAGCGAAGCGTTGACCTTGGAGGCGGTGAAATTGTATTGGAGGCCGACGACGGGAAAGCTGCCCCACTTGAGGGAGAGACCGGTGCCGCCGCCGAGCTTGCCGGCGGTGCTGCCTACGGAACCGTAGATGCCGAAACCGGTGAGTCCCAAGGGGCCGGCGGCGAAGGCGGACGTCGCGGTCGCCGCGGCGAGGACCAAGGCGAGCGCGAGAGCTTTCTTTCGCATAATTCCTCCGTTTAGCTTATGAATGTGGCAATCAGCCGACGCGGGCCGGCTCT
>JAEUJG010000568.1 GCA_016794765.1 Spirochaetaceae bacterium
CTCCGCCAGGAAGGCCTCGCCTACGACGAGGATCCCGCGCTCGGGGATCGTGTTGCCCAGGCTCCGCGCGATCTCCGCGCGGTCCCGCCCCATCGTCTCCACGTGGTCGAGGCGCGCGTTCGTGATCACGCCGATCGTGGAGCGGAGGATGAGTCGCTCGGAGGCCCACTGGAGTTCGGGCTTCAGGGCCATGCACTCGACGACGAGGGCCGTCGCCTTCTCGCGCCAGGCCCGCAGGACCGCGGCGATCTGCTCGCGGACGTTCGGCGCCGCGCGGCGCCGGACCGCCTCCTCGCGGCCGTCCGGCAAGACGTAGCGCGCCGCCGTGCCGGTGCTCTTGGAGAGGCAGGCGATGCCGTCCTCGGCCAGGGCAGCCCGGATCAGGCGGGTCGTCGTCGACTTGCCCCGGGTGCCGTTCACCTGGATGCGGATCGCGAGCCCGCGCCGGGCGGCGGCCAGCGCCGCGCGCTCGGCGGCGCCGAGGGCCGCCGCCAGGCCGAAGGCCGCCGCCAGGATCGGAAGGCTATTCAAGCAGGGCTCCGAGGCCCCCGGCCTCGATCTCCGCGCGGCTTGGCAGGGCCTCGAGGAGGATGCGTTCCCCCTCCGGAGCGGCCTCGTTGTAGGCCGCGAGCAGGGCCCTGATCACGGCGAGCTGGGCGGCCACGCGGCGGCCCAGGGGCAGCTCCGGGTCGGCGAAGGGATCGCCCGTCCGCGGCGGATAGAGCTGGCCCGGATTCGGGGTCTCGACCAGGAAGGCCAGGGCCTTCGTGCGATCGCCCCACTCCCGGTGCGACAGGCCGCGCGGCTCCTCCGCGGAGGCGTCGACCGCCATGCGAAGTCCCTCCTCCTCGAGAAGGAGGACGGCCATCGCGGCGAGGTCCACGTTCTTCGGGTTGGCGATGATGTTCCAGGCGAGCTTCGATTCGGGATTCGCCTCGTGGAGGTCGAGCGCGACCGCCACCCCTTCGACCTCGAGGAGGCGCTGGATCGCGAAGGCGACCCGCGCGGTCAGGCCGCCGTCGGGCGAGCCGGGGTAGCTTCGGTCCAGGTTGCGGGCCTCCGCGCCGTCCTGCGGGTGGCTCGAGTCGGGATGGAGGTAGACCGCGGGGTCGGGCCGGCCCTCGTCGGCGGGGTTGGTCCGTCGGGCGCCGTAGGCGAAACGCCGCTCGCCCCGCGGCGTCGGGATCAGGATGGCCGGCGGGCCCGGCCTTTCGGGATCGGGATAGGTCGCCGCCGAGCGGTTGGCGCGCGGCAGGACGATGAGGCGTCCGGCGGAGAGCTCCGCCCGCTCGGCCAGGATCGCCGCGGAGACGACGCCGGCGATCTCGTTGCCGTGGGTGCCGGCGCAGACGAAGAAGGTGCCGCCGGGCTTCCTGCCCTCGACGACATAGACCGGCGAATCGCCGGGCCCGCCGGCCAGGGAAGGCAGGTAGTTGGACAGCATCCGCCGCTCCGCGCGCCCCGCCGCGGGCCGCGCCTCTGCCGGGAAGGTCGCGCGCGGCGCGAGGCCCGCGCAACCCGCTAGGGCGGCGCTCGCGATTGCCATGCTCGCGAGGCTGAGGGCCGCGACGAGGGCGGCGGCAAGGCGGGAGGGGGCGGCGCGGCGGCGGAGTGGTTTCACGGCTGGTCCTGGATCTGTCGCTGGAATGATACGGCGAAGGCCGGCGCCTCGGCCAGTGGCCCGCGGCGCCTTGCCGCGGGCCGGGAACCGGGAAGCCGGCCTTCCTTGGTGGTCTAGTAGCCGAGCACGGCGCCGTCGCGGCGCGGGTCGGCGCCGCCGCGCAGGAGCTTGGCCTTGCGGTCGACGATGATCGCCTGGGCGCCGCCGAAGAAGAGGTCGTAGTCGGTGTAGGCCTTGAGCTGGTAGCCCATCGCCTTGAGCGCGTCCTGGGTCGCCTGGGGCATCCGCGGCTCGAGGGA
>JAEUJG010000636.1 GCA_016794765.1 Spirochaetaceae bacterium
GAGGCGATGCGGGTCGAGGCCCCCCTGCCCGCCCTGGGCGCCGACGAGATCGGCGAGCTCGAGCGGCACATCAACGTCCTCGTTTCGCGCGTCGCGGAGCAGACCGAGGCCCTCGACCGCCTGGCCGCGACGGACGGCCTCACGGAGCTCCCGAACCGCCGCCGCCTCGACGCCTTCATGGCGTCGCTCCGCGAACGCGGCAAGGTCGAAGGCGCCGATCGCCGCCGCGCCGGCGAGGGAGGGAGGACGGCGGACGGAGCGGGGCGCTCCGGCCCCACCGTCGCCTGTGTCCTCATCGACGTGGACTTTTTCAAGCGCTACAACGACCGCTACGGCCACGCCGCCGGCGACCGGGTGCTCCGCGCCGTCGCGGACGCGCTCAAGACGAGCGTCCGAGGCGAAGGCGACTTGGCCTGCCGCTACGGCGGGGAGGAATTCGTCTTAGTCCTTCCCGACACCGGCCTCGAGGGGGCGGAGGCGGTCGCGGAGCGCGCGCGCCGCGCCGTCGAGAGCCTCGCGATCCCCCACGCGGCTTCCGAGGTCGCGGCCGTCGTAACCTTGAGCGCCGGCGTCGCCGCCGCGCCCCGGGACGAGACCTTCGACCCGGCCGCCCTCCTCGCGGCGGCCGACGCGGCCCTCTACGAGGCCAAGGGCGCGGGCAGGAACCGCGTCCTGCCGTCTCGCGGCTGGTGAGAAATCCGTGCTAGCCGAGGAGCCTTCCGATCTCGTAGGCGGACCGCAGGCCCGCCGCCATCGCGTGGTCGACCGTCGGGATGCCCTCCACGTCGGCGCAGGCGAAACTTATCCGGCGCGAGGGGCGCTTGGCCGCCTGCCGCGCGGGGGAGAAGAGCGAACCCTTGACCGGGGCAGCGAAGGCGTGGCCCCAGCGGTAGAGATAAAAGCCGGTCACCGTGGAACCCACTCCCGGGAGGCAGCGCTCGAGGTCTCCGACGATCTTCTTCTCCCAATCGGCGAGGGAGGAACCTGAAAGGACGTAACCGCGCTCCTTGGCTTCGAGAGGCCAGTACGCGGTGAGGGCGTTCGGCCGCGA
The DNA here is from genome assembly GCA_016794765.1 of Spirochaetaceae bacterium. Taxonomy (GTDB): domain Bacteria; phylum Spirochaetota; class Spirochaetia; order Treponematales; family Rectinemataceae; genus JAEUJG01. The sequence continues at coordinate 1,052 of JAEUJG010000636.1, forward strand.
CAGCGGAGCCGCCTCGGGCTCGCGGAGACCGGCCCAGTCGGCGAGGATGAAGTCCGAGAGACCGAAATCGCCATAGAGCTGGTTCGAATAGGCCAACTCAGGCGGCGTCCTCGAGACCATGACGTTTGCCACGACGAAGGGCGTGTATTCGAGGGATTTGGCCGCGACTTTCTTTTCCGCCGGCAGTTCGGGGATCAGGTAGGGAGCCATGAACTGCGGCGCGGCGAACACGACGGCCCGCGCGCGAAGGGTCCTGGTCTTGGCGCCCGTCACGACGCCGACCCTGACTTCGCCTTCCTTTTCCCGCACCTCCGTGACGAAGGCGCCGGGGAGGAGCCGCTCCGGACCCAGCCTGCGCACGAGGTTGTCGGCGAGGAAGGCGTTGCCGCCGGGGAAGCAGAGCGAGCCCTGGCCCGGATCCGCGGGAAAGGCCTCGTCGGCCGCGAAATCGGCGCCGGCCCAGGCCGAAACGCGGTCGTGTCCCAAACCATAGGCGGACTTGAGCGCCGGATCGAAGAGCTTGCCAACTTCGCGCCGGAGGCCGAGGGACTCGATGTAGTCGCCGAGGCTCATCGCGTCGAGGCGGCGGATCTCCGGATCGTCGGTCGCCTCCTCGAGGGGACAGTCGAAGGCGGAGCGGCCCTCGCCGTCGGTCCAGTCGGAGAGCTCCCCGAGCTTGTCGACGAGGGCGCGGAGGTCGTCGCGCACC
>JAEUJG010000013.1 GCA_016794765.1 Spirochaetaceae bacterium
CCGTCCGGGGCTGCACGACCCTCGTGGCGCCCGTCTCCCTCGATCCGGAGAACCGCAACCAGCTCCTGGCCATCGACCTGCGCTTCGATCCCGCGGATATCCTCGACCTGCCCGTGGAGGAGCTCCGCCGCCGCGTCTTCACGAAAGCCGAGGAGCTCGAGGTGCCGCGGCTCCCCTTGGCGCGGATCAGGCTGAACCGCTGTCCTGCCTTGGCGCCGCGATCGGCCCTGTCCCCCGAGGCCGCCGAGCGCCTCGGCATCGACGTCGCCGCCTGCCAAGCCCACCTCGAACTCATCAAGCGCGAGCCCGAGCTCATCCAGAAGCTTTCCGCCGTCTTCGAAGGCCCCTTGCCCCCTTCCGAGGAGAGCGATCCCGAGCTCCGCATCTATTCCGACGGCTTCTTTCCCGAGGAGGACGCCGCGCAGTTTTCCGTCGTCCACGAGACCCTGGCCGCGGCCGGGTCCGAGGGCCTCGGCGCCGCCAAAGCCAAGCTCTACCGCCTCCACTTCCAGGATGACCGCCCCGCGCAGATGCTCCGGCGCTTTTTCGCGCGGAACTACCCCGAAACCCTGGGCGACGAAGAGGCGAGACGCTGGCGGACTTTTTGCGCCGGGCGCCTCCAGCTTCCGCCCGTGCCCGAGGCCGCCGACCTGGGCGGCTACAACAAGTTCATCACCCAGCGCCTGGAGGCGCCGAGCCTGCCCGCGCGGGACAAGGCCATCCTCCTGGCCCTCCTCGATTACCGCAGCGAGCTGGAAGCCGCCGTCCTCGAGTATCCGCGGTCCTGAACGACTGGAAATCGGCGCTTTTCCCCTCGATACTTGGGGACAGTGCTCGCCTTTGGGGCCCGCGGGAAGCGCCCGCGGCCGGTACCGCGGTCCTTGCCCGCGTACGGGGGGCGAGCGGAGGGGAGTTCGCGGCGAGAGCGTGGCGATTCCGCCTTGACAGGTGGAGAAAGCTCCCCTACCATCGTTATACTTACTTAGTGAAAGTAAGTACAGGAGGCAGGAATGAAGTCTAGTCTCAGGCGCGCGTTCGGCATCGCCGCCATCGTGCTTTTCGCTCTCCCCGCGATCCTCTCCGCGCAATCCGGCGAGATCGTCCTCAAGTGGCCCTGCATCTGGGTCGGCAAGGATTCGAAGGCCCCCGCGATCGCCGAGATCGTAAGCGCCTTCAACACGGCCAACGCCGGCAAGATCAAGGTCGAAATCGAGCCCCAGCCCGACTACAACGCCTACGAGCAGAAGGTCCGCACCTCGCTCGCGGCCGGCGTCGCCCCCGGCGACATCTTTACCATCAAGCTGAACGCGACGACGAAGGAATACTACGAGTCCAAGCTCATCATGGACCTCGCCAAGGATCTTTCGGGAACCTGGAAGGCTTCCTTCGATCCCGGCGCCGTGGCCCAGTCCACGATCGGCGGCAAGCTCAAGACCCTGCCCTTCGAGACCGCCGTCCTCCCCCTCTGGTACAACATGGACATGATGAAGAAGGCCGGCGTGGAGAAGATCCCCGCGACCATGCCCGAGCTCTGGACGACCCTCGACAAGCTCAAGGCCTCCGGTGTCTTCCCGACGAGCCAGATGTCCGGCGACGTCAACGCCTGGACGAGCATGATCTGGTTCTCCCACTTCGCCGTCTCCTTCGGCGGCGCCAAGGTCTGGGAGAAGCCCTTCACCGACAAGGCCTTCCTCGAGTCGGCCAAGCTCCTCCAGCGCCTCTTCAAGGACTACACGACCCCGGACGCCGTCGGCGCGGGCGCCGGCGTCTCCGGCGGCCACTTCCTGGCCGGCCGCACCGCCATCTTCTCCAACGGCCCCTGGTACGCCGGCCGCGCCGATCTCCGCGCCACGCCCTTCTTCCCGAGCGTGACCATCGCCGAGATGCCCCCCGCCGGACCGAACAAGGGCATCATGATCAGCCGCCTCCAGGCCAACGTGGCCGCCGGCGAGACGAAGGACAAGGCGCGCCGCGCCGCCATCGTGTCCTTCCTCAAGTACCTCACCTCCACCGACAACGTGGCCAAGCTCGCCCAGAGCTCCGGCGCCATGTTCGCGGTGAAGACGAGCTACGTCCCGACGGACGCCCTCCAGAAGCAGTTCTACGACATCGCCGCCCGCTCCAAGACGACCTCCAACGACCTCGAAGCCGCCCTCGGCGCCGAGGCCACCCGCGAGTTCGCCCAGCAGCTCGGCGCCCTGGCCCTCGGCCAGATCACGCCCGAGCAGTTCGTCGCCCTCGTCGAGAAGAAGATCGACCGCTAAGGACCCCGGTTCGCCCGGAAGGAGCGGCGGCCCGGCGGCCGCGAGCCCCTCCCGGGCCGGACGGAACCTCCCCCCGTTCAGGCGCGGCCGCCCCCGGCGGCCGCGCCGCATAAAGGAGCATGATGAGCAAGCGCCGCAACCCCAACGCCGTCAAG
>JAEUJG010000032.1 GCA_016794765.1 Spirochaetaceae bacterium
CCTGAGCTCGCGCCGATCCGGTCGGCGCCGGCGTCGAGCATGAGGATGGCGTCGTGGTAGGTGCGGACGCCGCCGGAGGCCTTGACCTGGAGCTTGTCGCCGACCGTCTTCTTCATGAGCCGGACGTCCTCGGGAGTGGCGCCGCCCGTGCCGAAGCCGGTGCTGGTCTTCACGAAATGGGCGCCGGCCTTGAGGGAAGCCTCGCAGGCCTTGGTCTTCTCGGCGTCGGAGAGGTAGCAGGTTTCGATGATCACCTTCACGGTGGCCTTGCCGGAGGCCTGGACCACCGCGCGGATGTCCTCCTCGACGAGCTTCCAGTCGCCGGCCTTGGCGGCGCCGATGTTGATCACCATGTCCACCTCGTGGGCGCCCTGGGCGACGGCGAGCCGCGCCTCGGCGGCCTTGATCTCGGACTGGTTGGCGCCGAGGGGAAAGCCGATGACGGTGCAGACCATCACGGGCGAGCCGGCCAGCTCCTTGGCGCAGAGCGGCACCCAGCAGGGATTGACGCAGACCGAGGCGAAACCGAACTTCCGCGCCTCGGCGCAGAGCTCCTTCACCTGGTCGGCGGTCCCGACGGCCTTGAGGAGGGTGTGGTCGATGGTCTTGGCGAGGGTGGCCTTGGTCCATTCTTTCGGCATGTTGCGCTCCTTTACCGGATCAAATCTCGAAGCGGCGCGCGAGGTATTCGCGTCGCGTCGCCACGAGTTCCTTGAGTTCGACGAGCATCCGCTCGTCGGCGATGGCGGCGATGGGGAAGATGCGGGAGTCCGTCTCGTCCGTATAGCGGCGGATGAACTCCACGTCGGTGACGTAGCCCAGGCTGATCATGTTCGAGATGCGGTCGGCGCACTTGAGCACGCGGGCCCGGAGGGAGCCGAACTCGAGGATCCGGCCGAGGAACTCGGGCTTGGTCTCGATGGGGCGGCGCGTCACCTCGAGGACGAGCTTGTACACGTCCGGGGACTCTTCGTCCGTGTTGAGGATCACCTCGCGGTCGAAATCGGGCACGTCCTCCAGGAGGTCGTGGATGACGGAGGCCTTGAGGAGGACCGAGTCGATGTAGCCGTAGTCCATGAGGATGGCCATCGTGTCGATCTGGTGCCGGAACATGTTGCCGCCCGAGCGGCGGCGCTTGCCGATGAGGGCGGTCGCCATCTGGATGTAGGGGGCGAGGTGCATGTTCTTGAGGCGGAGCATGTCGTTGAGGTCCATGCTCCCCTCGCCCCCGTCGGGGCGCCCGACGCCGGAGGGAGCGGCGTCGGGCCCGGAGCCGGGGCGCCGCGGGGCGCTCCCGTCCGTCGTCACGCCAACTCCTCCACGTATTGGGCGAGCTTGGCGACGCGGCGCTCCGTCTCGGCGAGCTTGTCGCGCTCTCGGGCCACGACCTCGGCCGGGGCCGAGGCGACGAAGCCCTCGTTCGCGAGCTTGGACCGCGTCCGCTCGAGGTACTGGTTGTCCTTTTCGATGTCCTTGCGGAACTTCTCGACGAGCTTGGCGGCGTCCACCGATTCCTTGACGAAGGCGTAGGCCTCGAAGCCGCGGCCGACCAGGGCGACGGCCCCGGCGGGCTTGGCGGCTACGAACTCCGGCAGGGGTCCGTTGACGAGGAGGCCGACGAGGGCCGCGTTGGCCTTGAGGAACTCGAGGCCGGCGAAACCGGCCTCGGCCCGGACCGCGAGGCGGATCTTCGTCTCCGGCGGGATCTGGAACTCGGGCCGTAAGGTGCGCGCGAGCTTCACGAGCTCCCGCAGGGACTCGAAGCGCCCGGCGATCCCGGCGGCGCCCGCGTCGGCGCGGGCCTCCGGATAGGGCTGCACGATGAGCCAGCCCTTGGAGTTCGGCAGCATGCGGTAGATCTCCTCCGTCACGAAGGGCAGGAGGGGATG
>JAEUJG010000042.1 GCA_016794765.1 Spirochaetaceae bacterium
GGTGGCCTTGAGCTCGAGGATGTGGTCCACCGCGGCCTTTTGCGCCGCGAGGTCGAGCCCTTGGGTCGGATCGCAAAGGAGCGCGAGGGGGCGTCGCGGATCGAGCTCCCGGGCGAGGAGGAGACGCTGGCGATTGCCGCCGGAAAGCGCGGCGGCCCGCGTTTCCGGGACGGTCTGGAGGGCGAGCCTGGAGGAGAGCTCGCAGGAACGGGCGTCCCGGGCCGAGCGGCCAAACCAGTCGCGGCGGCCAAAGGCACGCCGCTCCAGGGCGAGGATGTTGTCGCGCACTGTCGCCTCGAGGGACAGACCCCGCTCGTCGCGGGCGGAGGGAACATAGGAAAGCAGGCTCTCGCGGAATTCCGCGCGCGGCCAGGCGCCCGCGGGCTTCCCCGCAAAAAGGAAGGATCCGGCGCTCGGGCGCGCCAGGCCCGCGGCGATCGCTTCAAGCGCGTCGAGGCCGTTGCCCGCGAGGCCGATGAAACCAAGGATCTCGCCTGGTTTGACGGCAAACGAGATCCGCCCTCCCCGCCCCGATCCGCCGAGGGCCAGGTCGCGCGACTCAAAGGCCTGCGCCTGGGAAGACCTTCGAGCACTGTCCCCGTTGTCGCCGCCGTTGTCGCCGCCATTGCCGCCTGAGGAGTCCTTGCCCCGAGCACTGTCCCCGATCCTGCATGCCCCGTCGCCGCCGGGAGCGGTGGATTCCATGTTGGCCATGAGGTTGGCGAGCTCCGCGTCGTCCACCTCGGCGGCGAGGCGGTCGGCGACGACGCGGCCGCCCCGGAGCACGGTGAGGCTCCGCGCCAAGGCTCGCAGCTCGGCGGCGCGGTGGCTTATATAGAGTATTCCCTTGCCCGCCTCCGCCAGGCGGCGGAGGAGGGAAAAGAGACCTTCGGTTTCGCTCGGGGTAAGCAAGGAGGTCGGCTCGTCGAGGATGAGGACATCGCCGCCCCGTGCCAGGGCGCGCATGAGCTCGGCCTCGCGGCGCTCCGCCGGCGAAAGCTCGCCGACGCGCGCGCCGGGATCCACGGCGAAGCCGAAACGTTCCGCCAGGAGGGCGGCGTCGACGTAGGCGCGGCGGCGATCCAGGAGGAATCCGGCGCGGCGCGGTTCGTGGCCCAGGGCGATGGCCTCGGCCAGGTTCATGCCCTCGGCCAGAAACGAATGTTGGGGGACGAGACCGATGCCCGCCCGTTCCGCCTCGCGGACGCTGCGGAAGCGGCGGATCTGGCCGCGAACGAGAATCTCTCCGGCATCCTGTTCGGCTATGCCGGCCAGGATGCGGGCGAGGGTGCTCTTGCCGGCGCCGTTCTCGCCGACGACGGCGCGGATTTCCCCTTCACCGACGCTTAAAGACACCCGGTCGTTCGCGAGGGTGTCCGTTTCGGGAAAGTACTTCGTAAGACCGCGGGCGGCGAGGAGCTCCATCTGCGACAGCCTTTCATTGCCGGCTCAAGAACCGCCCCGGATCCGGTCGCGGGCCCTGAGCCGGCCCATTTGTCCGCGCCAAGCGAGACGACGGGATGCGAGGCGGTTTCTAAAGCTTACTGCGAAAGGCCGGTGATCGGGAAGGACTTTTTCCCCGTGCGCAATTCGGCGACGCGCGCATCGAGGCTCCGCCGGATCGTTTCGGGCAGGTTTTTGTACGCCTCGCCCGAGTCGTCGAAATCGACATAGCCTTCCTTCGCGCCGACGATGTCGGCCTTGCCGTAGAGGGCGTCGCCGCCTGCCGCGAGGAGGGCCTTGACCTTCTGGTAGACGAGCTTATCCTGGCCGAGCACGGAGCAGCCGACGATGGTGCCGGGGGAAAGGGCGTACCCGTCGCCGTCGAACCATACCACGTAGCGGCCGCGGGCCTTGGCCGCGCCGATGACGCCCTGGCCCGCGCCGCCGGCGATGGGCAGGATGACATCGACGCCGCCGTCCATCAGGCTGCCGGCGAGCTCGGCGGCCTTGTTCGCGTCGTACCAGTTGCCGATGACGCGCTTTTC
>JAEUJG010000069.1 GCA_016794765.1 Spirochaetaceae bacterium
GACTTCCGCAAGGGCATGTTCTGGGCGAGCAACTTCGGCCGCGACGCCGACACGATAGCCGCCCTCGTCGGCGCCCTCTCCGGCGCGCGGCAGGGCTACGAGGTCATCCCCGCCCACTGGGTCGAGCGGGTCAGGCGCCCGGCGGGCGTGTGTCTCAAGTTCGCGGCCTCGCACGACGTCGTGGAACTCGCCTCCGAGCTCGCGCGGCTCGGCGCGAAGTTCGGCAACTAAAGGCGGAGGCGCCGCACGAGATGAGCGACAGACAGGAAATCTGCGTCGTCGGAAGCGTCAACACCGACCTGCACGCCTGCGTCGAGCGCTTCCCCCTCGCCGGCGAGACCGTCGGCGCCACGGGCTTCGGCGTTTCGGGAGGAGGCAAGGGCGCCAACCAGGCGGTCGCCCTCGCGAAGCTCGGGGCCCGGCCCTTTCTCGTCGCGAAGCTCGGCGACGACGCCTTCGGCCGGGACCGGCTCGCGGACTTCCTCGCCCTCGGCATGGACCTCTCGGGCATCCGCGTCGAAAGCGGCGTCTCCTCGGGCGTCGCCCTCGTGGAGACGGAATCGGGGGGGCAGAACCGCATCGTCATCGCGGCCGGCGCCAACGCCGCGGTCGACGAGTCCTTTGTCCTGTCGCTCGGCCCAAGGATCGCCGGGGCCGCCTTTGTCCTTTTCCAGCTCGAGCTGCCCTTGGCCTCGGTCCGCCGCGGCCTCTCGATCGCCAAGGCGGGCGGCGCGGCGACCATCCTGGATCCCGCGCCGGCCGCGCCCCTTCCCGACGACATCTTCGCGCTTGTCGACTACCTGACGCCGAACGAGACGGAGACGGAGACCCTGACCGGCATCCTGCCGGACAGCCGCGACAAGGCGATCGCCGCCGCGGCGCGGCTTCTGGCCCGAGGCGCGGGGCGCGTCATCATCAAGGCGGGGAGCCGGGGCGCCTATCTCTTTGGGCCCGAGGGGCTGGCGCTCCGCTGCGCCGCCTTCCCCGTGGCGGCGGTCGACACGACGGCCGCCGGCGACGCCTTCAACGCGGGCTTCGCGGCGGCCCTGGCCGAGGGCCGATCGGAGGCGGAAGCGCTCCGCTTCGCCTGCGCGGTCGGCGCCCTCGCCACGACGAGACGGGGAGCCCAGACCGCGGTGCCCGATCGGGCTGAGACCGAAAGCCTGCTCGCCGCGCATCCCGGCCTGGGGGCGGAACGGTTCTAGCCGGCGCCTTTCCCCGATCGGGTCGACTCCCGGGCTCTTGTCGCGGCCAGGCGCCTGCGCGAGAATTGGCGTATGGCCGCACGCCGATCCCGCGCCTTGGGATGCCGCCGCTTCCTGTCCGCTTGGCTGCTTTTAACGGCCACGCCTCTCCTTGTCGCGGCGCAGGCCGAGGAAGGGCTCCGAAGGGAGCCCGTCTTTTTGGTCCTCGTTTCCGGTTCGGCGGCCACCCCGCTCTACGGCGACCTCTTGGCGGCCTTTTCCGGCCAGCTCAGCGCCCTCGAGCAACCCGCGCGCGTCTTTTCGCGGGATCTCGGCGGATTTACGCAGGGCGGAATCCCGACCAAAAGCGCGATCAAGTCCATCGAGCTTGAATTCGCCGACATCCGGATCGACGCGGTCGTCGCCGTGGACCAGCCGGCCCTCCGCCTCTTCGAGGCCGCGCCGGCTGATTTTCTCGGAGGCGCCCCCGTCGTGTGCGTCGGCGGGGGACCCGAGCAGCACGCGGCCATCCGCGCCAAACGCCCGGTTTCGACCATCGGTGACTACAGCATCCTTCCCGGCACCTTCGGCCTCGCCTTCGCGCTGAAACCGGGCATCCGGCGTTTGGGCGTCTTCATTCCGCAAACGGGAGGCGAGGGCGAGGAAGAGAGCTACCGCAAGCTCCTTGCGCCCCTTCTCGCGCAACATCCCGACGCCAGGCTGGAATTCCATTTCGATCCGAGGCTCGCGAGCATCCGGGAAATCGCGCGCGGTTACGACCCCGGAGACGCCCTTCTCCTGTCGGGCATCCCCTTGGGCGACCATGGCGAGCGGCTCTCCGACAGGAAAATAGCCGAAGGCTTCGAGGACCTCGAGGTGCCGGCGTTCGGGTTCATCCGCGAGCAGATCGAGTACGGCATGACGGGAGGCGTCGTCGCCGACGGCAAGGCGCGGGGAGCGGCCGCCGCCCGCCTTGCCCTCGGCTTTTCCGCCCGGGGGAGCGCCGCCGCCGCGACCGAATCGATCCCTCCCACGGTCCTGCTCAACTTCCCGAGTCTCCAACGTCTCGGCATCGGCCTCTCCCGGGCGCCGCCCGGGGCCGAGATCCTCGGGAAACCCCTTCCCTTTTTCGTGCGCCACGCGCGCCCGATCCTGGCCTTGGCCATCCTGGCCGGCGCGGCCGCCATCGCCGCGATCCTCTTCGCGGCGAGCCGACAAAAGCGCCTGACCGCCGCCGCCGCCGCCGCCACCCTCCTCGAGGCGAAGGTGACGGATCGCACCCGCGAACTGGCCGCGACGAACGAGGAGCTCGCCGCCACGAACGAGAACCTCGTCACGGCGCTCCGGCGCGTCGAAGCGGCCCAGGAGGAGCTCGTGCGCGCGGAGCGGCGGGACCTCGCCTCCCGTTTCGCGGCCAGGCTCGCCCATGAGCTCAATTCCCCGCTCGCGGCGCTCCTCTCGGCCGTCGCCTCGACCAGGTCGGCGAGCGACGATCTGGAGGCCGCGGGGTCGGCGTATTCCTCGCTGGACGAGGAGGGGCGCCGGCTTCTCACCGCGCTGTCGCGCAACGCGGTCCCCGATTTCGCCCCGATCGACGGGAAACGACTGGTCGGCAAGACCGCGCGCGAAGGCGCCCTGGCCTTCCGGAGCCTCGCCGCCTCGAAAGGCCTCCCCGAGGAGCTCATCCTGCGGCTCGAGTCCCTTGGCCGCCCTCCCGACGCGGGCCTCGTCTCCCTCCTCGCCGGCCGGAAGGACCATGGGGCCATCCTCGAAGCGACCGAGGCCGTCGTCGCGTTGCGGGTCTCGGCCCGCCTCGCCGAGGCGGCCGGCTTGGCCGCGCAGGAGGTCGTCGCGAAACTCGGCGTCTTCCTGGCGCCCCCGGTCGACCGCGGGGCCGCCTCCGTCCATCCGATCCTCTTGTCCCTCAACGAGGCCGTCGGGCGACTGCCCGCCGAAGACGCTTCGCGCGTCAGCCTCGCCCCGGGGGACTGGGGCGCGCTCCGCTGCGATCCCAAGCGGCTTGTTCATCTCTTTTTCGAACTGCTGAAGGCCGCACTCGCCGCGGCGCCGGAGGTCTCCGTGCGGGTGGCGATGGAACGCCGGGCCCGGCGGCCCAGCGAAGGGGAGTCTCCCGGCGCCGAGGATCCCCTGGCGCTGGTTATCGAAACCCGCGGCGCGGCGGTCGGGCGCGGCTTCGCCTCGCAGGCCTTCGAAACCTTCGTCGGCGCCGACATCGACGCGACGAGCCTGGGCCTGCTCGCGGCGAGGAAGATAGCGGAAGACCACGGAGGCCGGGTCCGCTGCGAGGAAGCCGAGGGCTTGCGCGCCTTCGTGCTCGAGCTCCCCTCCGATTAGGACTACACAGAATTTAAGCGGTACCCCCTTGCGGGGCGGCTCCGCCGGCGTTATCTTTGCTTCGTCATGGATAAACTCATCATCAAGGGCGCGCGGGAGCACAACCTCAAGAACATCGATCTCGAGTTGCCCCGCGACAAGCTCATAGTCATTTCGGGACTTTCGGGATCGGGCAAGAGCTCGCTCGCCTTCGACACGATCTTCGCCGAAGGGCAGCGGCGCTATGTCGAGTCGCTGTCCGCCTACGCCCGGCAGTTCCTGGGCCGCATGGACAAGCCCGACGTGGACTACATCGAGGGCCTTTCGCCCGCGATCTCGATCGAGCAGAAGACCACCCACCGCAATCCCCGGTCGACCGTCGGCACGGTGACGGAGATCTACGACTATTACCGCCTCCTCTACGCGCGGATCGGCATTCCCCATTGCCCCAAGTGCGGCCGCGTCATCAAGGAACAGTCGGTCGACCAGATCCTCGACACGATGCTTTCCTGGCCCAAGGGCAGCAAGCTCGCGATCCTGGCGCCCGTCGTGCGGGCGCAGAAGGGCGAGCACAGGAAGATCCTCGAGGACGCCGCCAAGCAGGGCTTCGCCCGTGCCCGCGTCGACGGCGGGATCCGCGAGCTGCCGACGGACGACAGCGACCCGATCAAGCTGGAGAAGCAGAAGAAGCATTCGATCGAGATCGTCGTCGACCGGATCAAGCTCGCCGACGATTCCAGGAAACGCCTTTCGGAGGCCGTCGAGACCGCGCTCGGCATCGCCGAGGGCACGGTGATCGCCGTCCGCGGCGAGGGCGACGCGGCTACGGAGGACTTCTTCAGCCAGCACGGCGCCTGCCCCGAGTGCGGCATCTCCCTGCCCGAAATGGAGCCCCGGCTCTTTTCCTTCAACGCGCCCCAGGGCGCCTGCCCGGTCTGCTCGGGGCTCGGCGTCAAGCTCGAGTTCGACCCGGATCTGGTCATCCCCGACAAGTCCCTCTCCTTCAACGAGGGCGGCTGCGTCCCTTACAATCCCGACGCGGCCTGGTACCGCAGCCGCTTCGAGGGGCTGGCCAAGCACTTCAAGTTCGACCTCTCGACGCCCTTCGGCGAACTGCCCAAGCGGATCATGGACGCCCTGCTCTACGGCTCCGACGAAGCCGTGAAGATCAAGTACGAGAACCGCGAGGGCACGGGCAAGTTCGAGTACGAGTCGCGCTTCATCGGCATCCTGGCCGACCTGAAGCGCCGCTACCTCGAGACCCAGTCGGACGGCATCAAGCAGTGGCTGGAGCGCTTCATGACGGAGCGCCCCTGCGAGGCCTGCGGCGGCAAGCGGCTCAGGCCGGAGGCCCTGGCCGTCACGGTGGGCGGAACCGGCATCCACGAGCTTTCCGCCAAGTCGGTGGAGGAGAGCCTGGCCTTCTTCCGCGCCATCTCCTTCACGAAGACCGAGGAGCAGATCGCCAGGCAAATCCTCAAGGAGATCACGGCCCGCCTCAGCTTCATGCAGAACGTCGGGCTCGAGTACCTTTCCCTCGAACGCAAGGCCGGCACGCTTTCCGGCGGCGAGGCCCAGCGCATCCGGCTCGCGACGCAGATCGGCAGTTCCCTCGTCGGCGTGCTCTACATCCTCGACGAGCCGTCCATCGGCCTCCACCAGCGCGACAACCAGCGCCTCATCGACACGCTCGTGTATCTCCGCGACATCGGCAACACCCTCGTCGTCGTGGAGCACGACGAGCAGACCCTGCGCACGGCCGACTACATCGTGGACCTCGGCCCCGGCGCCGGAGTCCACGGCGGCCACGTCGTCGCCGAGGGCAGCCCTGAAGAGGTCATGCGCAACAAGAAGAGCCTGACGGGGCGCTTCCTGGCCGGCACCCTCACGATCGACGTGCCCGCCGAACGCCGGGCGGGCAGCGGCAAGAGCATCGTCATCCGCGGCTGCAGGGAGCACAACCTCAAGGGCATCGACGTCGAGCTGCCCCTGGGGCTCTTCACCTGCATCACCGGCGTCTCCGGCTCGGGCAAGAGCACCCTCCTCACCGACCTCCTCTATCCCGTCATTTCGAACGGCGTCATGGGCACGAGCTGGCCCGAGGGCGACTACGACAGGGTGGAGGGCATCGACGCGATCGACAAGATCATCAACATCGACCAGAGTCCCATCGGCCGGACGCCCCGTTCCAACCCGGCGACCTACGCCGGCGTCTTCACGGGCATCCGCGACCTCTTCGCCTCGCTGCCCGAGTCCAAGAAGCGGGGCTGGAAACCCGGCCGCTTCAGCTTCAACGTGAAGGGCGGACGCTGCGAGGAATGCCAGGGCGACGGCACCAAGAAGATCGAGATGAACTTCCTTCCCGACGTGTACATCACCTGCGAGGTCTGCCACGGCCACCGCTTCAACGCGGACACCCTCGACGTCCGCTACAAGGGCAAGAACATCTCGGAGGTCCTCGACATGACGATCGAGGAGGCCGCCCAGTTCTTCGAGCACATACCGCACATCGCCCATCGCATGAACACCCTCCTTTCGGTGGGCCTCGGCTACATCAAGCTCGGCCAGTCCGCCCTGACCCTTTCGGGCGGAGAGGCGCAGCGCGTCAAGCTCGCCTTCGAGCTCGCCAAGCGGAGCACGGGGCGGACGCTTTACTTCATGGACGAGCCGACGACCGGCCTGCATTTCGCCGACGTCAAGCAGCTCATGGAGGTGATCCAGCGCCTCGTCGACACGGGCAATTCCGTCGTCATGATCGAGCACAACCTCGACGTCATCAAGCAGGCCGACCACATCATCGACCTGGGGCCCGAGGGCGGCGCCCGCGGCGGCCAAATCGTGGCGACCGGCCGGCCCGAGGACGTGGCCAAGGTCAAGGCTTCGTACACGGGCAAGTACCTCAGGGAATCCCTGAAACAGGCCTGATTTCCCGCCGGACGCGGCTCGGGACGGCCCGGCCGCGGGGTGCCCCGATTCCCGACGCGGCTTTACGCGGGCGGCGGGCCTTTGCTATGATGGGCGGGTGCCGCGCAACGCAACCAGTCCCCGCCGGGAGACGGCCTTCCTCGCGATGCTTCTCTCCGCGCTCTTCGCGGCGGCCGGGCAGGAAGCCGCGACCGTGGGGACCGGCCCGCCGCCCGCCGATCCGGCCGCGGGCTCGCCGGGCTCGACTATTGATGGAGCTTCGGCCGCGGGCTCCCCGCCCGACGCGGCCTCCGGCGGCGCAAGCCCCGGCGCCGCCCAAGGCGGCGCGGCGGTCGACGGTGTGGCCGCGGCCGAGGAAGGGCTCCTCCGCAAGACCCTGAGCCTGGACATCTCCACCGCTTCCTTCCACGAGTTGGCCGAATGGTGCCGCGGCCTCGGGCTTCCGGCGACCGGCAGCCAGGCGGAGCTCCGCTCCCGGCTCTACGGCCACTATGGCCTTTCGGCCCCCGAGGGGGGCGGCGGGGGCGGGCGTTCCGTGACGATCGAGCGCGCCGCCGAGGCGCGATACTTCGAGCTCGAGGAGGGCTCCGGCGAACTCGTCCGGCTCTCGGGCGGCGTCGTGCTCACGATCCGCGACGAAGGGAAGGCGGAGCTTCACCGCCTGGAGGCCTCGGAAATCCTCTACGATCGCGCGCGCAACGCGGTGACCGCCACGGGGCGCGTGAACTACCGGCGCGAGGGCGGCGGCCTCGTCGAGGAGTTTTTCGGCGAGACCCTCTCCGCCGACCTCGACGATTGGTCGGGCGTCTTCCTCGACGGAAAGCTCAGGCGAAGCGGCGAAGGCGCGCGGAAGGGTGAGCGCGGGCTCTCGTTTTCCGCCGATACCATGCTGCGCCGTTCCGGCGACGTGATCGTGCTTGAGAACGGAGTCGTCAGCTCCTGCGACGAGGAAGAACCGCATTATTCCATCAAGTCCAAGAAGATGTGGCTCCTCGGCGAAAACGAATGGGCGGTCGCGGACGCGGTCGTCTCCGTCGGCAAGGTTCCGTTGATCTGGCTGCCGTTTTTCTACTATCCGGGCGACGAGATCGTCTTTCATCCGGTCTTCGGCTATCGCTCGCGCGAGGGCCGCCTCGTCCAGACGACGACCTATCTCATCGGCCAAAAGCCGGCGAGCAAGGCGGCGAGTGGCTTCCTCCGGATGAGCTCGCAGGCTTCTTCGGGACCGAAGGAGCTCCGCGGCCTCTTCCTCCATCCCGAAGGGAAGGCCTCCTCGTCATCGTCCTCCGCCTCCGGCCCCAGCCTCAAACTCCTTGTCGACCTCTACTCAGGGCTCGGAGCCCTCGTCGGCCTCGACGGCAGGATCGCTCCCGCGGGAGGCCTCGAAAAGCTCGAGTTCAGTTCCGCGGTCGGCCTTTCCCGCTCGCTCTTCGGCGTGACCGGCGGCTACAGTCCCTATGTCGCCGATGGCGCCTGGAAAAGCGTCTGGAACCGCTCCAACTTCGCCGGTTCCGATCTGCCCTTCCGCTACGGCTTTGATCTCCAGGCGGCCTTCCGGGCGGGTTCGCTTTCCTTGAGCCTCGCGGCGCCGCTCTATTCCGATCCGAGTTTCGAAAAGGATTTTCGCGACCGTTCCGAAGACATGGAATGGCTCAAGCTTTCCACCGCCACCTCGACGACGAGCGCCGTTTCGTCCACCGCCCCGGGCAAGCGGATGTCCTTGCTCCAGCGACTCGACCTCAGCCTCGGCTGGAAGCCGGAGTTCCTCGCTCCCTTCGTCACGCAGGCCGACATCACGAGGCTGGGCGTTTCGCTCTCCTGGCAGGCCAAGCAGGCCACGAAAGCCGCCTCCCAACCCCTGAGCCTCTTCAGCGTCGATCCCGCGCGCGAGTTTTTTTATCCCGATCTGCTCAGGCCCTTTGACGGCAGCCTGACCCTGCGCGGCAGCCTTGTTCCCGCGCAAACCTCCGGCGCCGCCACCGCGGCCAAACCCGCGGCGAGCGGAGATGCTTCGCTCCGTTCGCCTTGGAACAAGGCCGGGGAGCCGGAGCGGGCGCCCGACGACTCCGCGAGGCCGGACAGGTCGCCGGGCGTGGAACAGGACGCGGCGCCGGCGGAGGGCGATTCGGCCTTCCGCCTGCCTCCGCGTCTCCCGGACGTGGCCCGCACCGCCTCCAAACGGCCGTTTTCCCTCAGCGCGGACTGGAGCTTGAGCCCTTCCGCCTTCAGGGAGGATCGCTTCCTGAGCGACGCATGGCTCGTCCCCGCCGACATCGATTTTTCGAATCTCTACACCTTGAGTTCCTACAGGGTCGGCGCGACCCTCGGCGCCCAGGCCAGGTTCTACGAAGATCTTGCGACCGCCTCCCTCGGCCTGACCTTCTCCGCGCAAGACCAATCGCGGACCGCGACCTCGGATCCCGCCTACGCGGCCCGCATCGCCGCCTATCGCTTGGCCGACGCCCAGTTCAAGCAGACGCGGCTCTCCTCGAGCCTCAAGTTCGGCTTCAGGCCCTTCGCCGATTCCTGGCTGCTCGGGGCGAGCACCCTGAGCTACGGGCTCGACGCCCTGCTCTACGAGCTTGCCTTCGACAAGGTTTCGGGCCCGGACTACCTCTATAAGGAAAAGACTCCCGCTTGGTCGGCCGAGGGTGTCACTAACCACCAGGCGGCCCTGGTCCTCGGCTTCCGCACCGGAGCCAAGACCCAGAGCCTCGGGCTCTCGATGAGTTTCCCTCCCACCAAGGAAGCCTACGCCGCCAGCCTCGGGCTCGAGGCGGGAGAGGGCGACCTGGGGCTGACGTTCTCCTTGAAGGGCCGGATGTTCCGCGACGGCGCCGGCGCGGCCTTCTCCTACGATCCCCTCGTGGGCGGCTTTTCCGCCCAGTCGGGCAGCTTCTTCAAGTTGAGCGACACGCTGAGCTACGACCTCGTCAACGCCCGGCCGCTGTCGAACGCGGCCTCCGTCCTCTTCGGACCGCTTTCGGCGACGGTCAACTCCTCCCGCAGCAAGAATTACAAGCCGGTTTCCGGGTCCGGCTGGATCCCCATCGGGGACGAGGCCTTCAGGGCGACGGAACTCGTGACCGCCCTCAAGGCCGACTGGAAGGCGCCCGCGGACGCCGCGGTCCAGCAGGGCCTCGGCCTGAGCGCGAGCTACACGCAAAACCTCCTCCGGTTTTCCGAATCGACGATCAGCTTTGGCCTCAGCTACAGTCTCAAGGTTTCGGGCCTTCTGGAGTTGTCCATTTCCAGCCTTTCCCAAAACGCCGCCGCCTGGCGCTATTGGCCGACGCTTTTCCCGGCGGTCCGGGAAATCGGGGATCCCGCGGCCTACGCGAAGAATCCCTTCGTCGATGTCTGGCAATCCCTGTCGTTCTGGGATTCCGCCGCGCGGCGGCAGAGTCTTTTCAAGCTGAAGAGCCTCAGCTTCAAGGCCGTGCACGATCTCCACGACTGGGACCTGACCCTCGAGGCCAGCGCGGCGCCGCGGCTCGACACCACCGTCAGCCCCTACGTCTACGTCTTCGACACCAAGCTCTCCATCCTCCTCGCCTGGCGGGACCTGCCGGAGATCAAGGCGAACGTGAAGCGGGAGACGAGCGGCTGGTCCTTCTAGCCCGGGACGCCCCCGGTCCGCGGCCCCGTGTTGATTTTTTCCCCGCCGGCCGGTAGAGTAGCCCTAGAGGTCCCCTTGGACGGCAGCGCAGGCATAGTGCTCGAGAATATCAAGCTCCTCGCGGACGTGTGCGGAGCGAACGACTACAACCTCCGCGTGATGGAGCGGCTGCTCGGCTGCAAGGTCCATACCCGGGGCAACGAGCTCTTCCTGGAGAGCGAGGACCCGGCCAAGCGGGAGTTGTTCCGCGCCCTTCTCGAAGGCCTCGTCCAGTCCCTGGCCGACGGCATGCCTCCCAATCCCGATCTCGTCATCGCCATCCACGCCAGCCTCACGCCCGAAGGCCCCGCCGGCCGTTCGTCCTGCGCCGACGGTCCCGACGGTCCCGAGGGCTTCCTCGAGTCCTGCGTCCAGATTCCCGGCGGCCTCTGCAGGGTCTAT
>JAEUJG010000075.1 GCA_016794765.1 Spirochaetaceae bacterium
TCACGGGATTCCGCGCGAAGGCGGGACAGGTTGGCGCGCCAAGGCAGAACCAGCAGGAAGACCGCTGCCGTGCCGGCGAGGATGGCCGCGCGGGAGAAAGGGCTGGGCTTTGGCTTGGGCCTGTCATTCACGGGGCACCGCCGATCCGACCAGGGAAAAAGGAATCTCGCCCTCCGAGCCGCGGCCGGATCCCGAAACGGAGACCCGGGAGAAAAGGCCCGTCGCCTCCAGCCGCCTGGCGGAGGCCAGGGGATCCTTCAAGAAGCCTTCGAGCTTGAACCCGCCTTGCGACAGGGAAAGGGACCGAAGGCGATCATCGGCGCCAAGGGCGGCGAAAAGAGCGGAAAGTCCAGCGCGCAGCGACCGCGCGGCCCTTTCAGCTTCCGCTCTCCCTCCAGGTTCGGCATCGCCCGACGGGGAAAGAAGCAGGGCTTCCGCCTCACAGGCGGCGAGAAGTTGCCCAAGCCTGGCGATCCGCGCCTTGTAGACGGCCTCCGTCCTCGCCGCGGCGATGAGCGCGCTCGAAAGAAGCACAATGCCGATCGCCGACGCCGCCAGCCTTCGCCTTGCGCGCAGGCGGCGCCCCGCCTCTGGGTAAAGCGGATAACGCGCCGGCCTCGATGCGACGAACTCCGCCAAGGGCCGGCCGGCCGCGCCGCTTTCCAGGGCGATCCGCGCGGGCGAGTCGGCCGGATCCGCACGCAGGGCGGTCAAGGCGACGGCCTCCGCCTCGGCGGAGGCGGCCAGGACCATGATCCGCTCCCGCGGGAAACCGTCGAGCACCCGAAAGCCCAGGCAGAGCGAGGAGGAGACGAATAGGTAGACCCCCGCCTCCGCCCCGACGAGCCAGTCCTCCAGCGTCGTGACCGGCCGACGGCTCCCCTTGGCGGCTTCGACGAGCCTTGTCCGGGGACAGAGCCGGAGCAGCACGGTCGTCGATCCCGAGGAGGAAGGCCGGGCGAGAGCGTCGACCGAATAGCCTTCGATCCCGTCCGGCATGGAGCCGAGGGCGGCTTCCCCGGCCTGGTCAAAGGCCGCAGCCTCGTCGCGAAGAGGGGCTTCGGAGATGAACGCCGCATAACTCTTGGGATCGAGGACCCGTCGGCGGCCCAGGCCGGGCAGGAGGTCACCGGAGGCGGGGAGGCTCGCGGTGGTCTCGATGACGGCGTCATTCATCGGCTGTCCTCCCTTTGGAACTCGACGAGCTCATAGGAAACGATCCGGGAAAGATCGGCGGAGGGCCGCCCCTGGTAGACGAGCGCCAGCCGCGATCCCTCCGCCATCCTTGAAAGCGCCCATAGCCAACTCTTGGCGCCGATGTGGGAGGAGAGCATTGACGGCGAGCGTCCGCCGGCGGCAGCCATGGCCAGCGCCTCGATGTCCCGCGGGACCAGTTCCCTCGTCGTCCTTGCGGCCAAGATCGCCGAGGCGAGCCTGTCGGCCGCGCTGGCCTCCATGCCGGAAGCCAGGGCCGCCGCCTTCAAGACTTCCCGCGAAGCCAGATTCGCGTTGACCGGCGCGCGGCACGGGAAGGAATTGGCCGGCCTTCCAGGTGTTTCCGCCGCGTCGGAGGCCATCGCCGAGAGGCTCGGGTCTTCGAGACAGCGCTCGGAAAGGTCGCGCAGCACCAAGCCGGGAAAAGCCTTCCAGAATGGATCAAAAACGGAATCGGCCTCCGGGCTTCCGCTCGCCGCGATCGCCTCGACCGCCTTGGCGGCCACGCGGAAAAATGCGGCCTCTCCCTCAAGGCGCCGCGCCTCCGAAGCGACGGCGCGCCGCGTGGCGAGGAGGGCGCCGGAGAGGCCGAGCGAGCCCGAAATTCCCGACAGGGCCGGCAGGAGGAGAAGGAGGATGAATCCGCCATCGCGTTTCATCGGTCCGCCTTCGGGCGCGGAACCGCCGGGCCGAAGGGGGCGAAAAGGCGCAAGGCCTGGCCCGATCCTCCGATCTCCGCTTCGAGGCCGAGAGCCCTGCCCGAAGCGCCCCGCGCGACGGAGAGACGCGCCACGACGGCCTCGGTGCTCAAGAGCGCCTTGCCGGAGCCTGTCAGCAGCAGGCAACCCTCCCGCAGTTCGAAGCCTGCCTCCCCGCCGGCGCCTTCCCGGTCCACGGCGGCCATCGCCAGGGACAGGTCGCGCGAAAGTCTGGCCGCGGACAAGGTGCGGCGGCACTCGGCGAGGATCCTGCGGCCGGCGTCGAGGCCGCCCAAGGAAAGCCCCGCCGCCGCCGCGACCAAGGCTCCGGAGAGGGCGACGGACAGCGCCGTTTCGACGAGGGAAAAGCCGGGTTCAAGGCCCGCCGGGGATCGACGAGGCCGAGACGAAGGCCTGCCGGTGCCGTTCGGCGGCA
>JAEUJG010000091.1 GCA_016794765.1 Spirochaetaceae bacterium
CTTGATGTTCTCCTTGATGTCCTTGATGCAGATGGTGACGCCGGGGTAGATCCGGCCGGAGGCGGAGATGCGCCCCTTGGTCTTGAGGCCGTTCAGGTATTGCTGCAGGGACTCCGCTTCCTTGGCGAGGGACTTGAGCTCGGCGACCATGTCCTCCCGCCGGAGGAGGAAGTCCTGGAGGGCGGCTTCCTTGTCCTCGGGGAGGGTCTTTTTCTGCTTCTTGATGGCGTTGAGGGTCGCGATGTTCTTGTCGAGCTCGTCCACCTTGCGCTTCTGCTGGTACATCTGCGACTGGAGCTGGTCGATCCTTTCCTTGCTCTTGGGATCGTAGCCGACCTCGAGGACGGTCTCGGCGCCGCCGACGGGGGAGCCGAGGGTCTTGGCGTTGATCTCCTCGCAGGCGCGGAAGCGTCCGCCGACGATGGCGGCGCGCTTGCCCTGGCAGAGGATCTTCTTGTTGGCGACGGCGGTGGAGTTGATGATGCCGTCGGAGACGACGATGTTCTCTCCCGACTCGACGAAGGCGTTTTCGATGAACTTGGCCCAGATGTTCTTGCCGGCCTGGATGATGCCGCCGGACTTGGCCGCGACGCCCTGGTGGATGACGATGTCGCCTTCCGCGATGATCTCGCACTTGCCGACGTTGCCGCGGATCTCGATGTTGCCGGAAGCCTTCACGGAGAAGCCGTCCTCCACGTTGCCGATCACGATGACGGTGCCCAGGAACATGACGTTGCCCGTCTTGATCGAGACGTCGCCCTGGATGGTGAGGATTTCCTCGACGTTTATCTTGCCGTTGATGAAGGTGACCTGCCCGTTCAGGTCGGCGATCAGCGTGACCCCGTCGTCGGCGAGGTGGACGTTCCGGCCCAGGGGGGGCGGCGAATCCTTGCCGTTCCGCGCCGGGATGACCTTGCCCGTGACCGTGCGCCCCGGTTGGCCCTGCTCGGGAGGGATGCGCCGGGCGAGGGGCTGTCCGGCGACGACGTTCTGGATGAGGCCGAGCTCCTTGAAGTTGACGCGGCCGTCGGCCGCTTCCTTGAGCTTCATCTTGCTCTTGTCCGTCTCGAAGTTGAACTGGATGCCGGCGTCCCTTCCGTTGACCGGCTTCGTGCCCTCGGCGACGAGGACGCCCTCGCGGTAGCGGGGCTTGTCCTCGAGTTCCTGGAGGGCGGTTTCCGAAACGCCGTGGACGACGCGGTTGTTGCGCAGGAAGGAGAGGATCGTGTCCTTGGAGAGGTCGCAGCCGCCGGGGCCCGGGGGCGAAAGCTGGACATAAGCCTTCATCTCCTGGTCGCCGATGTCGACGGTGAGGAGGGCGTCATTGGCCGGGTTCGTGATGAAGTCGCCGACCCGGACGTATTCCGAGGCGGCCTGCCTGACGACCTCGCGGACGAGGGATTCGTCATAGTCGCGGACGGCCTTGGCCTCCAGGCGGTCGATCGCGTGGCGCTCCGAAGCGCGCTTGCCCTTGCCCGTCGGCGGCACGACCTTGAGGAGGGCGCCGTCGGGCGTGAGCCGCACGTAGCACTCGCCGTCGGCGTCCTTGGGGACGGGCGCGGCGGAGGCGAACCCCTCGAAGACCTCCGAGGCCGTCGTCGGGATTTCGACCTCCTTCTTGGCGGCCGCGACGTAGACGCGGAGCTTCCAGTCCTTGCGGCCGATGCCGAGGATTCCGGCGTTGCCCTTCTCCACGATTTCGTACTCGAGGCGGCCGATCGGCGAGGAAAGCTGGACGCCCGCGTCCGCCAGGGCCTCCTCCAGGGTGCGTCCGAGGACGACGGCGGACTTCTTCCCGCCGTCTTCCTCGAGGTAGCGGCGCATGAGCTCCGCCACCTCGGGCAGGCCGAGGCGGACGGCCATGGCCTAGATGATCCCCTTGCGGACGTTCGTCAGCTTGGCGCGGAGGCGGAGGATGGCCTTCGTGTGCAGCTGGCTGACGCGGGATTCGGTGACCTCGAGGACCTGGCCGATCTCCTTCAGGGTGAGATCCTCGTAATAATACAGCACGAGGACCTTCTTTTCCTTTTCGGGGAGCTCGTTGATCGATTGCGCGATGACCCGCTTGACCTCCTCCCGCTCGACCGAGGCGTCGGGATTGAGGCTCGTGGGCGATTCGATGCTCTCGCCGATGGAGATCTTGTCGGAGTCGTCGCCGGAATACCAAACGTCGTTCAGGGAAAGCACGGAGGTGCCGGAGATCTTGAGCATGGTCTTGAGGAGTTCGTCCTCGGTGAGGCCGAGGGCGCCGGCGATCTCCTGGTCGGAGGCCGGACGGCCGAGCTTGGCCTCGAGGCTGACGACCGCCTCCTCGATCTCCTTGGTCTTCTGCCTGACGGAACGGGGCACCCAGTCGATGGACCTGAGCTCGTCGAAGATCGCTCCGCGGATGCGCGTGACGGCGTAGGTCTTGAACTTGACGTTCTTCTCCGGATCGAACTTGTCGATCGCGTCGAGGAGGCCGAAGACGCCGAAGCCGACCAAGTCCTCGAACTCGACCGTATTCGGCATGCTCGCGGCCACCTTGCCCGCCACGTATTTGACGAGGGGGGCGTACTGCCGGATGAAGGCGTCGCGGATCTTGGGATCCCGCGTTCGCTTGTAGAGGGGCCACAGCTCTTCTTCGCTCAGCCGCTCGTGCGGATTCTCGGCCATTTCGCTCACCCTTTCTGGTCTCGTTTAAGCAATGTTCTAACCGCTTGGGCGAGGACGGCGGGATCGGAATCCCCGCCGCCGCCCTTGGATGATCTGGAAGCATAGCCCCGATCCTCGTCTTCCCGGCCCGGAGCGGCCCCCGCCTCGTGGTAGGCCGGGGTCGAGACGAAGCTCTCCGAGAGGGATTCGAGGTCGGGAAGCACGTCGAGCTCGTCGAGGCCGACGCTGCGGGGACGGGTTTTTCCGTTCGCGCCGGCGCCCGGGCCGGCGCCCGGGCCCGCCGGGAGGACGGATTCCGCCGTCTCTTGGACCGGTTCGGCGTCCTCGACGAAGGAGCCGCCCGTGAAATCGTAGTCGCCGTCGTCGTCGCTCGGCGCCGCGGCGCGCGCGGCGGCGCGCGGAGCGGGTGCGGAAGCGGGGCGCGGAGCCGGCCGCGGCGGGGTCTCGGAGGCGCCGGGAAGGCTGGCAAGCTCCTCCGCGTCACCGCCTTCGGCCTGGACTCCCGAGGCATAGTCGATTTCCGCGTCGCCGGAGGCCGGGAGGGGTCCTTCCGCGGGAAGGACGATGTTGACGGAACCGCCGAGGGGGGGAGCCTCCGCCTCGGGCGCGCCGGGCGAGGCGCCGCCCTCGAAGAGCTCGGAGAGGAAGCGGCGGGCCAAGGCAAGGGCGCCGAAGACGAGGCCGCCGAAGACGAGCCCCCCGAGGAGGGCCCTGAGGGCGAGGGCGAGAAAGCTCACGCCGGAGAGCGCGCCGACGATGGCCGATACGACGGCCGCGGCGCCGGAGGCGATGAGCGATGCACGAACGTCGGAATTCACCCGATGCCCTCCCCCGTTTCCCTAGAAGAGTAGGCCGAAACCGAATCATACGTCAAGTTCGACCTCGCCTTCGCGCCGGCGGCGCGTCCTAATCCTTGCCGAAGAGCTTCTTGATGAAGCGGCCGATGCCCCGGTCGTCGGTGAAGTCCGTCTTCTCGATCCGGGTGACGAGATGCTGCACCGAAATCGCCGCCTTGGACTTCGGATCCGCAACGAGGAAGGGCTTTTGCCGGATGACCCCGGTCGGCACCGCTGGATCGTCGTAGATGCAGCCGAGGTACTCCACCTTGAGGTTGAGGAACTGCCCCGAGATGTTGATGATGCGCTCGGCGACGCGGCGCCCCTCGGTGACCGATTTCACCCGGTTGACGACGAGCTTGAGGCCGATGTTGAGGTTCTCGATCTCCGTAGCGATGATCTTGATGATGCCGTAGGCGTCCGTGATCGCCGTCGGCTCGGGCGTCGTCACGATGATGGCGTCGTCGGCCGCCGCGACGAAGGCGAGGACGTTGCTCGACACTCCGGCGCTCGTGTCGATGATGACGATGTCGGCCTCGGAGAGGGTGTAGAGCTCGCTGATGAAGTTCTGGCGCTCCTCCTCGGAGAGGTTGGCGATCTTGGAGAAACCGGAGGCTCCGGCCACGATCCTGATCCCGTACTCGGTGTCGAGGATGATCTCGCGCATCGTCTTCTGCTTGCGGATCACGTGGTAGAGGTTGAATTTCGGGATCATGTTGAGCATGACGTTGACGTTGGCGAGGCCGAGGTCGGCGTCCATGACGATGACCCGCTTGCCCATCTGGGCGTAGGCGATGGCGAGGTTGACCGAAAGGTTCGTCTTGCCGACGCCGCCCTTGCCGCTCGCCACCGCGATGATGCGGGTCTTCTTGGCGGGGGCGCCGGAGGGGGCGCCCTCGGCGCCCGACGAGGCCGCCGGGCCGGCGTTCCGTGCCGCGGCCGGCGCGGTCTTGGCCCCCATGATCTCGCGCAAGGCCTGTGCCTGGTCTTCCATCGCTTACTCCGTTCGGGCCGCGCTCGGGCCCTCGTTCGCGTAGCTCGCGGCGTTGCTTCGCGCCGCGCCCCGGCCTTCGGCGGCCGGTCCCTCCCCGTAGCGCGCCTCGACGCGGGCGCGGTCAACCCTGAAGCCCTCGAGCCTGGTCAGGAGGCTCGTCACCTCCGCCCGCTCGATGTCCTGCGGCACCCGCTGTCCCGTCGTGAGGTAGGAGATGGGCTTGCGGCGCTCGGCTAGGGCGGAGATGGCGTTGCCGACCCGGTTCGTCTCGTCGAGCTTCGTCAGCACCACGGCGCGGTAGCCGAAGGGCTCGAACTGGCGCAGGGTCTCGGCGATGTCGCTCGTCTTCATCGTGGCGGGCACGGCCAGGTGGACCTCCACGCCCGGGCCGCAGGCGGCGACGAGGCGCTGCATCTCCGCGAGCCTCACCGCGTCGCGCGGGCTCTTGCCGATCGTGTCGACGAGGATCACGTCCGCGTCGGCGTGGAGGGCTATCGTCTTCTTGAGGTCCTCCGCCGTCTCCACGCAGGAGACGGGCACGCCCATGATGTTCCCGTAGGTCTCGATCTGCTGCCGGGCGCCGATGCGGTAGTTGTCGATCGTGATCATCCGCACGGAGCGGGGCTTCTCGCCGCCGATGCCGACGGCGTAGATGGCCGCCAGCTTGGCGATCGTCGTGGTCTTGCCGACGCCCGTCGGGCCGACGAGGGCCAGGACGCGGGGGCCGCGGGCCGGGCGCTCGCGCCAGAGCTCGACGGAATCGCCTATCATCTCGAGGAGGGAGGCCTCGACCTCCGGCCAGTCCTCGAGCGCCTCCAGGGTGAAGTCGCGGCGGATCGCGCCGACGAGGGCGCGGCGGAAACCCTCCGTGAAGTCGTTCTGCGCGAGGAGCTCGTCGGCGCGGGCGATGGACTCGTGGTCCTCCGCCTCCGACGGGCGGGAGGGCCTTTCGTCCATCGCCGCCTTGAGGTCGCGGATCTCCGTGAGGACGCGCTCGAGGGCCGCGTCGGAGCGCGTCTGCTCGGAGCGCGCCTTCTCGAGGATCTTGCGCTTCTCCTCCTCGAGATCGGTCGGCGGCCGCTGGGCGGGCCTGGGTTCGGGCCGGATGTAGCCGGTGACCTCCACGGCCTCGCGCGCGAAGAGGCCGAGGATGCCGCCGGCGCGGACCGTCCGGTGCGAGAGGATCTGCGCCTGTTCGCCGTACTTGGCGCGGACCCGGTCGAGGGCCTCGCGGTGCGACGGCGCTTGTTCGGTGAAATATTGCATCTTTTATCCTTCCAAACGTATCTCGCCGACGGCCTCGACCCGGACCTCGGCCGCGATTTCCGGCACCGAAAGCACGACGAGATCGGGAATTTCCCGCTCGGTGCTCGACTTGACGAGGGCCCGCGCCGCCTCCGAGCAGAGGATCACCGGGAACCAGCCCTTCTGCTGCACGGCGGCGACGGCGCGCGTCAGCGCCTTGATCCATTGCCGCTGGGTCGCGGGCTCGAGCGCCGAGAGGGCGCCGAGCGGCGAGTCGACGCGGCTGTCGATGATCTTCTGCTCGAGGGGCGGTTCGATCGTGAGCACGCGGAGGGAGCGGTCGGCGTCCGCGTACTGGAGGCAGATCTGCCGGCCCAGGGCCTGGCGGGCCTTCTCCACGAGGAAGCCGGGATCCTTCGTGACGCCCGCGTAGTCCGCGAGGGTCTCCAGGATGGCGACCATGTTGCGGATGGAGACCTGCTCGCGGAGGAGGCCCTGGAGGACCTTCTGCGCCTCGCCGAGCGAAAGCCGCTTCTGGGCCTCGTCGACGACGGCCGGGTAGTCCTTCTTGAGCGCGTCGAGGATGGCCTGGACCTCCTGGCGGCCGAGGATCTCCGAGGCGTGGCGCTTGATGATCTCCGTGAGGTGCGTCGCGATGATGCTGGGCGCGTCGACCACCGTGTAGCCGGAGCGCTCCGCGCGGTCGCGGTTGTCCTCGGCGATCCACAGTGCGGGCAGGCCGAAGGTCGGGTCCTTGGTGCGCTCGCCGGGGACGTCGTCCGCGGCGCCGCCGGGATTGATCGCGAGGTAGTAGCCGATCCGGATCGTGCCGCGGCCGACCTGGACGCCCTTGATCTTGAAGGCGTACTCCGAGGGTTCGAGGCGCATGTTGTCGATGATGCGGATGCGCGGGACGACGAGGCCCATGTCCAGGGCGCTCTCCTTCCTGATCCGCGTTATGCGCTCGAGAAGATCGGCGCCCTTGTCCTTGTCTACGAGGGGGATGAGCCCGTAGCCGAGCTCCAGGCTGATCGGGTCGAGGGGTACGACGGGCGAGAGTTCCGCGGGCGCCTCCGCCTTCTTCCCGCCGGAGGCGGCGGCCAGCTTGGCCTTCTCCGCCGCGTCCGCCTCCTTCCGCGCCAGGCGGAGGCCGAGGAAGCCCAGGAGGCCGGCCATCGGTATGAGGACGTACCAGGGGAAGCCGGGCAGGATCGCGAGGAGGGCGAGGACGGCGGCGGCGACGAAGTAGATCTTGGCGGTCTGCGTGAACTGGCTCACGACGTCGCGGCCGAAGGTGCCCTCCGCGTTGGCCCGCGTGACGATGATGCCGGTCGCCGTGGAGATGAGGAGGGCCGGGAGCTGGGCCAGGAGGCCGTCGCCGATCGTGAGGGCGGTGTAGGTGGTGATGGCGAGCTGGAAGCTTTCGCCGTGGAGCACCATGCCGATGATGAAGCCGCCGATCAGGTTGACGACCGAAATGAATATGCCGACCTTGACGTTGCCCGAAATGAACTTGGAGGCGCCGTCCATCTGGCCGTAGAAGTCGACCTCGCGCTGGACCTCGGCCTTGCGCCGGATCGCCTCCTCCTCGGTGATGGAGCCGGAGTTGTATTCCGCCTCGATCGCCATCTGCTTGCCGGGCAGGCCGTCCAGGGTGAAGCGGGCCGCGACCTCGGCGATGCGCGTCGCGCCCTTCGTGATGACGATCGCCTGCACCGCGATGATGACGATGAAGATGATGAAGCCGACGACGAGGCCTTCGGCGCCGCCCGTGCCGACGACGAAGCCCGCGAAGGCCCGGATGAGCCTGGCGTCGAAGGCGGCGCCCTTCGTGAGGATGAGCCGCGTCGAGGAGATGTTGAGCGCCAGCCCGAAGACCGTCGTGACGAGGAGCATCGTCGGGAAGATGGAGAACTCGGTCGCCTTCTTCGTGTAGAGGACGATGAGGATGATGAGGATGCTGATCGTGAGATTGAGCGCGAGGAGCGCGTCGAGCAGGACGGCCGGGATCGGGATGATGATCATGAGGATCACCGAAATGGTTCCGACGGCGACGGCGATGTCCGAGGGATTCGCGAGCAGGGCGTCGCGCACGACGCGTTGGGTATCGGCCAAATCCTACCTCCTTTCCAAGGCCCGGGCCTAGGCCTCCGCCGCGGCGCGGCGGATGGCGTCGGCGTCGCCGTTCGCGGCGTAGACGCTCGCGAGGACGGCCGCTATGGCCTGGTAGTATTTTTCGGGGATCGAGTCCCCTATCTCGACTTCGGCGTACAGGGCCCGGGCGAGGGGCCGGTTCTCCACGACGGGCACGCCCGCCTCCTCCGCGATGCGGCGGATGCGGAGCGCGACCTCGTCGGCTCCCTTGGCGGTCACGGTCGGCGCGGCCATGCGCTCGCGCTCCCATTCGAGGGCGATGGCGTAGTGGGTCGGGTTGGCGATCACCACGTCCGCCTTGGGCACGTTGGCCGCCATGTTGCGGGTGAGGAGCTCCCGCATGCGCTCGCGCATCCGCGACTTGACGAGGGGATCTCCCTCCTGCATCTTCCGCTCTTCCTTGGTCTCTTCCTTGGTCATCTTGAGGGATTCCATGTACTGGCGGCGCTGGAAGAGGTAGTCGGGAATGGAAAGGGCGAGGAGGATGACGGCCACCTCGATGACGAGGCGGATGGCCAGGGAGGCGATGAGCTCCACCGAGGCCCAGAAGGGCGCTAGGTAGAGGGCCATGAGGCGGTCGATCTCGTTCCTGACCGTCAGGAAGGCGACGACGCCGATGATAATCACCTTGAGGATGGTCTTGGCGAAGTTGAAAAGCCCCTCGGCGGAAAAAAGCGTCCGCTTGAAATACTGCCCGAAGCGGGGGACGATCTTGGAGAAATCGGGCGTTATGGGCTTCAGCGTGAAGAGGAAGCCGGTCTGCACGAGGTTGGAGGCGACGGCCGCGACCACGGCCACGGCCGCGAGGGGAAGCGTCAGCCGCGCGAAGTAGGAGAAGAAGGCCGCGGCCAGGGGGCCGCCACCGCCGACGACGTCGGGATTCGAGACCTTGGTGAAGTAGAAAAGCAGCATCTCGCGGATGGTCTTGCCCATGGAGGGGGCGAGGAGGACCAGGGTGACCGAGGGGAAAAGTAGGCCGAGCGCGCCGACGAGTTCCTGGCTCTTGGCGACGCGGCCTTCCTCGCGGGCCTTCCGGAGCTTGTACTCGGAGGGCTCTTCGGTGCGCCCCTCGTCCTCCGCCGCGAACCACTGCAAATCGATGGAGGCGGGACTTCCGAAGGGGATGTTCGTATCCAACACGGAGGCACGGAGGAGAGGGCGTTCCACGGAGGAAAAGGAAACGGGGACGAGGGGAGAAAGCTCATCGCATACCGCTTCCCGGCGCAGGCCTCCTACCGCGTCCTCGCGCGCCTCGACGGCGGCCGGGGGAGTCCGCGCCCCCGTGGTGAACGGCGACGCGCTCACAGGGTGCCTCCGACGAGGCGGGCGAGGTCGCCGAAGCCGGCGTCGATCATGCTGGAAAAGGACTCCATCATCATGGGCAGGGACACGAGCATGATGAAGAAGGTGACCATGAGCGATATCGGGAAGCCCTCCGTCATGAGGTTCATCTGCGGCGCCGCCTTGGAGAGGAGGCCGAGGGCGACGGTGATGATGAAGAGGGTCCCGAGGACCGGCAGGGAGAGGATGAGCGACTGCAGGAAAAGGGCGCCGGTGGCGCGGCCGAGGAACATGACGATCTCCTCGCGCCGGGAGACGAGATCGACGGCGCGCATCGCCTTGAAGGAACCCTGCACGCCGATGATGAACAGCTTCTGGAAGCCCTCCGTCGCGACGAAGACGAACATGGCGATGAGGTTGAGGAACTGGCCCATGACGGGGATTTCGATTTCGGCGAGGGGATCGAAGGTTTCCATCGCGCCGAAGCCGATCTGGAGGGAAAAGAACTGGCCCGCCGTGGTGAAGGCCGAGTAGAGGATCGTGAGGAAAAAGCCCATGATGACGCCGATCAGGGCCTCGCCCACGAGGAGGAGGGCGTAGGCCGCGCCGTCCGCGGGTATTGGATAGCCCGCGGCCTTCACCGCGGGGAAGACGGCGGCGGCGGCCAGGCCCGCGAGGCCGATCTTGGCCACCTGGGGAATGCCCGTGCTCGACAGGAGGGGCGCGACCTCGATCATCGCGATGACGCGCACCGCGATGAGGAGGAAGAGGTTCCAGTCGTCCACGGGCCAGCCCATCAGCGCCTCACTTGGCCATCGAGGGGATCATCGAAAAGAGACCCCGGGTGTAGGTCCCGAGGGTTCCGAACATCCAGCCGCCGAGGAGGAGGAGGACGAGCATGATGGCGGCGATCTTGGGCACGAAGGTGAGGGTCTGCTCCTGGATCGAGGTCGTGGCCTGGAAAATGGAGATGATGAGGCCCACCACCATCGCGACGAGAAGGACGGGCGCCGAAAGGATGAGGATCTGGAGAATGCCTCCGCGCATGATCGCGACCGCGTCGCCGACGCTCATTGCCTACCCCCTTTCCCTAAAAAAAGGACCGGATGATCTGCTCGGTGAGGAGGTTCCACCCGTCCACGAGCACGAACAACATCAGCTTGAAGGGCGTGGAGATCATGACCGGAGGGAGCATGATCATGCCCATCGACATGAGGACCGACGCCACGACCATGTCGATTATTATAAATGGTATGAATAGCAGGATGCCTATCTTGAAGGCCACCGTGAGTTCGTTGAGGATGAAGGCCGGGATGAGGACGTAGGTCGGCACGTCGGCGAGGGTCTGCGGCTTCGGGAGGCCCCGCATCGACATGAAGAGCCTGATGCCTTCGGGATTTTCCTTGAGCTGCGAGTACATGAAGATGCGGAAGGGTTTCTCCGCCGCGCGGTAGGCCTCCTCGACGCCGATGCGTCCGTCGGCGAGGGGGCTCCAGGCGTTTTGGTAGACGTCCGAGAAGGTCGGCCACATGATGAAGATCGTCAGGAAGAAGGCGATGCCGAGAAGGACCTGGTTCGGCGGCACCTGTTGGAGCGAGAGGGCGCGCTTGATGAAGTCGAGGACGATGGAGACGCGCAGGAAGCTCGTGATCAGGATGAGGAAGCTCGGCGCGAGGGAGAGGACCGTGAGGAGGATCAGGAGCTGGACGGAGAAGGCGACTTCCTTGCCCGACTGCGGGTTCTTGACGCGGAGATCGACGAGCGGAACCAGGGGCACCTGCGCCGGCGCCGCGGTCGTGCCGCGCGCGCTCCCCTGCGGGAAGGCGGGCGCGGCGGCGCGGGGCGCGGAGGGCTGGGGCGTGGGCACGAGGACCGCGGAATCGCGGCCGCGCGGCGCGGTCGTCGCCGTTCCGGAGGGGGCGGCCGGCGCGGCCTGGGCGAAGGCCGAGGCCGCGAACGCGAGACCGAAGGCGGCCGCGAGCGCCAATCGCTTCAGGGTCATGGCCGGAGCTTCTTGACGCGCTCGCGCGCCTCGGCCAGGTAGTCCGCGCTGACGCGCGCCTCGAAGGCCTCGTCGCCGGCGAAACCGCCCGCCTGGAGGCTCCGACCCTTGCCGTCCTTGGCCTTCTTCCCCTTGGGAATGAGGGAGCCGAGTATGGCCGCGAAGTCCGCGCGCGGGGCGCCGGCCTCCGTCGCCGCCTTGAGGGCCAAGGCGTCGAGGAATTCCCGGTCCTCCACCCTGTCGATGAGGGAAACCGAGGAATCGGTGGCGCCGAGGAGGTAGGCCTTTTCGCCGAGGCTCACGACATGGAGGGCGCGGCCGGCGCCGATGCTCGCGGAGGCGAGGATGCGTATGGAGGAGTCGTCCGCGGCTTTGGGCTTGCCGATGCGCTTTAGGACCTTGAAGACGAGATACATCGCCCCCAGCACGAGCGCGAGGACGAGAATCATGCGGAGGAAATAGCCCAGGTTCGACGGCAGGGCCGTCTGCCCCTGCGCCCCGGGCGCCGCTGCGGCCTGGTCCCCGATCGCGAGCGCCGTCTCGTCCACCGCCTGGGCATTCCCCAACGCCTGGGCGGTTCCCGCGCCGGCAGCCACGGGGGCTGTTTGCGCGGTCGCGACGGCACCCGTACCGAGCGCCCAGATGGCGGCGCACATGACGAGTGCATACTTTTTCAAAAGACCCCTCCCGAGCGTTATTTTAAAGCAAAGCGGAGGGGATTGCAAGCATTTTATTTCCGCCCAAACAGGGAAGCCCCGCGTCGCCAAAAAGCGCGCGGGGCTTGTTCAATCGACGGCGAGCGGGGGCCGCGGAAGCCTAGCCGAGGTCGCTCATGCGCTCCATGGGCGACACGATCTCCGTGACGCGCACGCCGAAGTTCTCGTCGATGACGACGACCTCGCCCTTGGCGATGAGCTTGTGGTTGACGAGGATGTCCACCGGCTCGCCGGCGAGCTTGTCGAGCTCGATGATCGTGCCTTCGCCCATGCCGAGGATTTCCTTGATCGGCTTCCGGGTGCGGCCGAGCTCGACCGTCATCTCCATGAAAACGTCCATGATGAGGCCGATGTTGCCGGACTCGGGACTGGCCTGCTGCATCTGGAGGCTCGCGAACTGCACGGGCTGGACGTTCGGAGGATTCATGCCGAAACCGCCCATGGGCATGCCCATCGGCTGCTGGCCGAAACCCATCTGCTGCTGGCCGTAGGCCATCTGGCCCATCGGCATGCCCATCGGCTGCTGCTGGCCGCCGCCGAAACCGCCCATCTGGCCCATCTGGCCCATCGGCCCGCCGTAGCCGCCCTGGGCCTGCTGGCGCTGTTGCTGCTGCTGCTGCGCGGGGGCGGGCCCGCCGGTCGAGGCCAGGAGATCCTTGACGAAGGACAGCGCGAAAAGTTCGACGAGCCGGTCCGGCTCGCCCTCCCCTATCTGCATCTTGTAGATCGCGCGGAACATGTCGCCGGAAGGGACGCGGGCCATGGCCTTGGGGCCGAAGCCGCCCTCGGCGACGCCCGCCTGGATGTTGCGGTTGCCCGTGCGCTCGGAGATCACGGTGATCTGGGTGCCGGCCAGGGTGGAAATGCACTCCTGGACGGCGGAGATCGCCATGTCGTCGAGCTCGGCGAGACCCTCGTCCTTGTTGGCGAGGGAGGCGATCTTGAGCGCGGTCTCCTTGGACATGACGAAGACGTGCTCGCCGGGGAGGGAACCCGAGAAGGGCACGTTGACCGCCAGCACCTCCTCGGGCACATCCCGGAGGAAGCCGTCGCGGCTCGTCCCGTCCACGGCGGGGGCCTGGAGCGTCACGGGCAGACCCGTGATCATCGAGAGGTTCTGGGACTGGGCGCCGACGGTGGCGTCGAGCACCGCCTTGAAGGCCTGCGCCTCCTGGGGGGAGACGGCGGAGGAGCCGCCGCCCTGCTTGGGCGCGGGGGCCGGGCCGCCCGGAGAGCCGCCGTCGAGTCCGGCGAGGAGGGAGTCTATCTCTTCCTGGGAAAGGGCGCCATCACTCATTGTACTCGTCTCCTTCGGATGCCAGTTCCTCGAACTCTTCCTGCCCGAGGTCCTCGAGCTTCTTGGTTATCTGCACCGCCATCTTCTTGCCGATCACGCCGGGGCGGCAGAGGAATTTCTTCTTGTTTCCCACGTTGAGCGTCATCGGATCGTTGACGCGGACGGAGTAGAGCCGGACGAT
>JAEUJG010000103.1 GCA_016794765.1 Spirochaetaceae bacterium
CAGGCCTCGTCGTGCTGGGGGCCCTTGTTGGTGAGGTAGTAGCCGCCCTGCTGCGCGAGGGACTCCTTGGAGATGTACTCCGACTGCTCGAGGCCCTTGCCGTGGAGGGCGATGTCCTTCATGAACTGGGCGTCCGCGCCGTATTCCTTGGCGAAGTATTCGGCCAGGAACTTGACGCCCCTGCCCGCGAGGACGCCGAAGCGCTTGCCGTCCGCCATGTCGTGGAGGATTTGGCAGGCGCCCTGCCAGTTGCCCCAGGAAAGATCGATGCCGTCGGTGCGGTCCAGGTTGAGGATGCCGTGCTCCCAGCACTCCATGAGGAAGCTCGTCATCGTGCCGAAGCTGATCGTGTCGATGCCGTAGGTGTCGCAGTAGAAGTTGAGCTCCAGGATGCCGTGCGGATCGTAGACGTAGAGGTTGGAGCCGACGCCGGCCGCGGTCTCGTACTCGGGACCGTCGACGCAGACCTTCTGGCCCTTGTAGGGGCCGGTCTCGAGTTCGAACTTGTCCACGGCGTGGGCGCAGGCCATCGTGCAGCCGAACCAGCAGCCGTCGGGGAGGTTCTGGCTGAAGAGCTTCTCCCAGACCCAGCTCGCGATCTCGGGACCGCGCGGGTCCTGGCCGTACTTGTGGTTCTTCGTGGGGAGGAGATCGTAGTCGTTCATGACCTCCATGAGGTGGGCGGTGCCCTGCTTGCGCATCTTGCACTGCTTGTCGTCGTTCGTGACGATCTCGCGGTGGAGCTTGAGGCCGATGCGCTGGACGGCGGCGGGATCGGCCGCGTCGTTGAGGTTCTGCTCGACGCCCCTGAAGCGGCAGACGACGGCGCGGATCTTCTTGTCCCGGAAGACCCGGCCGATGCCGCCGCGGCCCGCCTGCTTGACGCGGATGCCCGCGCGGCGCTTGTCGTAGAGGGAGAAGTTGAGGAGGCCCATGGGGGAGTGGTCGGCGCCGCGGCCCGCGGAGACGACGGAGACGGCCTGTAGGTCCGCGGGATCCGCGGAGGCCGCGAAGGCGTGGGTGAGCTCCTCCGCGAGGAGGTGGGTGTCCTCCTCGATGCCGGCGGGCGCCTCGTAGATGCGGACGACGCCCTCGTTGCCGTCGATGAAGACGATGGTCTCCACCGCCGCCTTGCCCTGGAGCTCGAGGGCGTCGAAGCCGGCGAACTTGAGGTAGGGGCCGAAGTAGCCGCCGACGTTGGAGTCGATGGGCACCTCGGTCATCGGGGAGATGGAGACGACGAGGCTCTTGCCGGACCCGGGGTAGTTCGTGTTGCCGCAGACGGGGCCCATCGCGATGACGATTTCGTTTTCGGGGCTGTCCCACTTGGTGCTCGGCTTGGTGCCGTCCCAGAGGAGCTTGAGGCCGAAGCCCTTGCCGCCGACGAACTTGGCCTTCATCTCCGCGGAGACGGGCTTCTCGACGACCGCGCGCGAGCCCACGTCGACGTGGAGGGTGCGCATGTTGTAGCCGCGGTGGATCACGCCCTTCTCGTAGCGCTTCTCCGCGAGCAGCTTGAAATTCTTCGCTTCGAGGCTCATGCCTGGCCCTCCTTCCTGACGGCCGCGGCCGACTCGGCCCAAGCGCGCGAGGCGGGGCTTTCTTCCTTTTCGGCGACCGCGAGGGCCTCCTTGGGACACTGCTTGGCGCAGGCGCCGCAGGCGATGCACTTGAAGGGACTTTTCTGGCCGGGGTAGTAGCGCATGGCGCCGATCGGGC
Organism: Spirochaetaceae bacterium; assembly: GCA_016794765.1. Classification (GTDB taxonomy): domain Bacteria; phylum Spirochaetota; class Spirochaetia; order Treponematales; family Rectinemataceae; genus JAEUJG01. Next base: position 1,720 of record JAEUJG010000103.1, read on the forward strand.
AGACGGCGACGCAGGCGAGGCAGCCGACGCAGAGGGCCTTGTTGATCATGACGACGCCGGTCTTGGAGACCGTGATCGCCTGGGTCGGACATTCGGCGACGCACTTGCGGCATTCCTGGTCGCAGGCGACGAGGTGGAACTTGCCGGCGCCGAGCTCGAGGACCTGGATGTCCGACTTGGCCGGATTGTCCTCCTTGAAGTAGAGCTTCGAGCAGACCGCGGTGCAGGTCATGCAGCCGACGCATTTTTCATCGGTGGTCTTGAGGTACTTGATCACGATGCGAGGCCTCCTTTAGGCGAGCCGCGGGCTGTGCGGGCCCTGCCTTGGGCCCCCGCGGCGGGAAAAGGCGAGCATACAGTATAGGGGCGCGTTACGGTTCACGCAAGTGAAATATCAGTTGGCTCCCGGGAACCAAATAGCGCCAAGAAGCGGCCCGCCGGCCGCTTCGACCGCCTATCGGGGGAAGCGGATCCTGACGGAGGTGCCGACCGGCGCGCTCTCGTAGGCAAGAGTGCCGCCCAACTGGCGCACGAGGCCTTGGACGAGGCTCGAGCCCAGCCCCTCGCTCCCGTCGAGTCGTCGCGGCGTCCCGCCGGGGGCGGCCAGGGGGAGGGAGAGCCCCCGCCCGTCGTCGGCGACGACCAATTCGTAGCCCCCGTCCCCGAGGCGGAGGCTCACGCCGATCGTGCCGGAGGATCCGGAAGGGAAGGCGTGTTTGAGCGAATTCGCGACCAGTTCGTTGACGATGAGGCCGCAGGGCAGGGCTCGGTCCAGGCCCAGACTGACGCCCTCGGCCTCCACCGCGAGCTCCACCCGGCAGGCGCGGTCGGCGCGCGCGCCGTCGCCCCGTTCGGCGCAGAGCGCGCCGGCGACCCTCCCAAGGTAGCGCCCCATCTCGACGGCCTCGAAGTTGCCCGTGAGGTAGACGTCCTCGTGGACGAAGGCCATCGCCTGGATGCGTTCCTGCAGCTCCTCGAAGCCGTCCTCGCCGGCGCCGCCCGCCAGCCGGTCCGCCTGGAAGCGTACCAAGCTCGAAACGATCTGCAGGTTGTTCTTGACGCGGTGGTGCACCTCCTTGAGGAGGATCTCCTTTTCCGCGAGCGAGGCTTCAAGGGCGGCGAAGCTCGCGTCGAGGCGCTCGGCGAGGGCGGCCGAGGAGCGGGCGAGCCGGCCGATCTCGTCGTTTCGCGAGGCGACGGCCTGGGTCGCCTCGGCGAAGCCCCGGGATCCGCCCGGCGCGAAGGACGACAGGGCGGTGCCGAGGCGTTTCAGCGGGACGGCCACCCGGTTCGCCGTCGCGAAGGCGAGGATGATGCTCGCGCCGAGCATGACGAGGAGGATGAGCCAGACCCTGAGGTCGATCTTGGCGAGGGGTTCGAGGAAGCTGCTTTCGGGGTAGGCGAGGGCGAGGCGCCAGTCGAGGCCGAGGGCTCCGCCCAGCGGGAGGAGAATGGCGCGGTAGGGACCGCCGGCCGCGGCGACGCTGACCAGCGTGTTGGGCGCGGCCCGGCCCGCCTCGTAGATCGCGGCGGCCGCGGACCCGAGTTCGGCGGGCCTTGGGCGCTCCCGGCCGGCTTCGCCGGGGCGGCTGCCCGAAACGGAAGAGGAGCCGGCCACGACGAAGCCGGCGCGGTCGACGATGAAGGCGAGGCCGCCGCGGGACACGTCGATGTCCGCGAGGAAGTCGGAGATCCGGCCCAGGCGGAGGTCGGCCGTCACGACGCCGAGGGTCTGGCGATCCTCGGTGATGGGGACGCTCGCCGCCATCGTGAGCTCGCCCGAAGAGGCTATCGGATAGGGGTCGGTCCAACCGGGGCCGCCCTTGGCCGCGGCCTGGCGGTACCAGGGCCTCTCGCGTGGATCGTAGCCGGGGCGCCGGAGCTCCACGGCCACGGGATTGCCCCTGCCGTCGGTCCGTTCCAGGACGAGCTCCCGGCCCGTGCCCCGCCCTGCGGAGCCGGTGCGGATCCGGCCGTCCTCGAGCCGCTGGGCTTCGGCGTATTCGCCGTCGGCGAAACCCACGGACAGGATGTCGATCTCGGGCCGGGCGAGGAGCTGGAGCCGGAGGGCCCTTCTCAGTTCCGGAAGCCGGGAGGAGGCGTCGGGCGAGGAGCGGATGAAGGCGGCGTTCGCCTCGGCGAGCCTGAGGGTATCCTCGAGATAGGATTCCACGCGCAGGACACCGCGCCTCGTGGATTCCTCCACGAGGGCGTCCACGGCGGACAGCACCGCGTCGCGCGAGGCCCGGACATAGATGAGCCAACTGGCGCCGAAGCCGGCGACAAGGAGGAGCACGAAGGGCACCAGGAGGGATCGCTTCATCCCGCCGCGGGCAAAGAGCCAGAGGGCGAGTCCGGAGGGCAGGCCGCCAAGCCGGGACCGTGGTTTCCTCATGCTGGACAGTATAGCAGATGACGGGAGCGCCTGCCGCGGAATCGCCGATCGCTCGCGATCGGTGCCGCTCCAATCATCACTATACCTTGAACCTGCCGATCGCTCGCGATCGGTGCCGCCACCATCATCACTATACCTTGAACCTGCCGATCGCGGCCTCCATGTGTTCGATGTTGGCGCCGGTCTTTCGGGCAAGTTCGGAGACCGCCTGGGCGGCCGTGTTGATGTGCTCCGCCCCCTGGCTCATCTCGTCCATGCTGCCGGCGATGGTGGCCGAGACCTCGGCCAGCCTGCGCATCGCCCCGAGGACCTGGGCGTTGCCGGCGGTCATTTCCCTGGCGCCGGCCCGGACCTCGGTCGTGACGCCGTTCATGTCGCGCAGGGCCTCGAGGATCTGGCGCGAGCCTTCCTTCTGCTCGGCCATCGCCCGCTCGATCTCGCGCACGAGGTCGGCCGTGCCTTCGATGGAGGAGGCCACCTCGCCGAAGGCCTGCCCCGAGGCCTTGGAGGCGCCGACGACGTCCTGGATCGTGGAGGTGATCTTCTTGAGCTCGAGGCCGATGCTGCGCGACTGTTCGGCCGCCGTCTCCGCGAGGCCGCGGATCTCGTCGGCGACGACGGAGAAGCCCTTGCCGGCGTCGCCGGCGTGGGCCGCCTCGATGGCGGCGTTCATCGCGAGGAGGTTGGTCTGGGAGGCGATCTTGGCGATCACCTCGTTCGCCTCCATGAGGAGGAGGGACTGGCCCGCGATGTCGTTCACCTTGAGCTCCACGGCGTCCTGCTTTTCCTTGCCCGTCTCGGAGGCCGCGCGGAGCTCCGCGAAGCGGCGGGCCATCTTCTCGATGGAGGCGCCGACCGAGCCGATGTTGCCGACCATCTCCTCTATCGAGGCGGAGGATTCGGTGACGCCGGAGGCCTGCGTCTCCACGAGGCGGTCGAGCGACTCGATGTTCCTGGCGACCTCCTCCACGGCGCCCGCGGCCTCGTCGACGCTTTCGCTCTGGCGCTCCGTCTGGCGGCGCACCCCCTCCACGTTGGCGAGGATCTCCGCGGTGGCGGACGCGGCCTCGTGCGAACTGCCGGCGAGGTCCCGCCCGATGCCGCCGAGCTCCGCCTGCGCGCCCTTGAGGCTCACGACGATCCCCCCGAGCTTCTCCACGAAGCGGTTGAAGTCCTTGACGAGATCGCCTATCTCGTCGTTGCGGTCCAGCGCGATCTTCCGGGTCAGGTCGGCCTCGCCCTCGGCGATGTCGCGAATCGCGGCGCCGGCGGCAGCCAGGGGTCGGAGCGCGCGGCCGAGCAGCAGCCAGAGCGAGGCGCCGAGGAGGGCCAGCACGCCGCCCGAGATCAACGCGATGAAGAGGGTGAGGCGCCGCACGGGCTCGAGCATCGTGTCGATGGGAATGGAGACGCAGAGGCTCCAGAACCGGTCCGAAGCCCCGAGGCGGACGGGGTGGACCACGAGGTAGGCGAGCTGGCCGTCCAGGGCCGAGCGGCGCACGGGGGCGAACACCTTGCCCTCCGCCACGGCCGCGAGGATTATCTTCGCCCTCTCCGCGTCGAAGAACTCGGCGACGGACTTGCCGACGAAATCTTCCTTTGGATGGGCCATGATCGTGCCCTCCCCCGTCAGGAGGAAGGCGTAGCCGACATCGAAGGGGCGGATGGTGGTGACCATGCGCGCGAAGTTCTTCATGTCGAGGTCAACGCCGGCGACCCCGATCGTTTCGCCGCGGGACTGGAGGGGCTCGACGATGGACACCATCGTGACGTCGCGCCCGGAAATCTTGTAGGTCTCCGGGTCGGAGATATAGCTCCGGCCCGTGGACATCGGGACCTTGTAGTACTCGCCCTCGGGCTCCGGATCGTTGTAGTTGAAGGTGGTGTCGAGCGCGTTCTCCTCGCCCTGGCGGCTCCAGTAGGGGTTGAAGCGCCCGTCCGGGCCGTAGCCCGGCTTGCCCGCGAAGTCCTTGTCCTTGCCGTCGTAGGCCCCGGGCGCGAAGGCCGACCAGACGGAGAAGATGGCCGGGTTCCGCTCGAGGTAGAGGCTCAGGAGCTCCGCCGCCCGCTCGCGGGGCAGGCCCGCCTCCTTGAGGCCGAGGATGGCCGTACCCATGCCGGCGGCGAGGGCGTTCGCGCCCATCAGGTTGCGTTCGATGTCGCCGGCGTAGTTTTTCGCGAGGTATTCGGAGGACTTGTAGGCCAAGGCCGAGAGAGAGTCGCGCGACTCAAGGGCCACGAGGAGGACCAATCCGGTCAGGCAGAGCGCCTGGACGAGGCCGAGCGCCGCGAGTATCTTGCCGCGAAGTCCGATGCGTTTCATTTCCCGCCTCCGGCGCGGCGCCTGAGCTGGCCGCCGCACGTTTCAAGCCTAATGCAGGGGCCCCGGCCGCGCCACTGTCCGCGTCCGGGGCGGCGGGCCCCTTGTCCGGGGCGAATCCCGCCGTGTATCTTGAAGCCCATGACACGGGAAACGATGCGGGCCCGGCTCGCGCGGGCGAGGGTGGGCATAGCCGGTTGCGGCGGCCTCGGCTCGAACTGCGCCGCCTCCCTTGCCCGCGCGGGCGTGGGCCGGCTCGTCCTGGCGGACTTCGACCTCGTCTCCGAGGCGAACCTGGACCGTCAGTTTTTTTTCCTGGACCAGGTGGGCGAGCCCAAGGCCCTGGCCCTCGCGGAGAACCTGCGCCGCATCGATCCGGCGCTCGCGCTGGACCCGCGGGTCCTGCGCCTGGAAGCCGCCTCGGCGCTCGAGCTCTTCGCCGACTGCGACGTCGTCGTCGAGGCCTTTGACGACGCGGCGGCAAAGGCCATGCTCGTGGAGGCGATCCTGGGCCGCGCGCCGGGGAAGTGGCTCGTCGCCGCCTCGGGCCTCGCGGGCTACGGGAGAAGCGGCGCCCTCAGGGTGCGGGCCTCCGGCCGCCTCGTCCTCTGCGGCGACCTCGCGACCGAGGTCGGCCCGGAGTCGCCGCCCGTCGCGCCGCGGGTGGGCATCGTCGCCAACATGGAAGCCAACGCCGTCCTGTCCATCCTCCTCGACGGCGGGGCCGGGGAGGAAGCATGACCATCAGCCTGAACGCCGAGACCGAGAACTACGCCGAGGACAGCCTCACCATCCGCGAGATCCTCGACCGCAAGCGCTGGTCCTTTCCCCTCATCATCGCGAAGCTGAACGGCGAGCTCGTGCCGCGCGGGGACTACGCCTCGCGCCGCGTCTCCGGCGGCGACGCGCTCGAGCTCTACCACCTCGTTTCCGGGGGCTGAAGTCCCGGCCGGCCGGGGCGCCCGGGCGGGGCGGACCACGGCCCATCGCTCACTGCGGGAGCTCCCGCTTGGGCACGTAGACGATCGCCCCTCCCGGCAGGAAGCGGCCGTCCTCCACGGAAAGGAACTTGCAGTGAAGCTCCAGGCTCTCGGAGTCGACCTTGGTATAGGCGCTCAGGGACATGATGTAGCGCGCGCCGACGAGCTTCCCGACGCGGACCGCGGTGGCCTCGTCGTAGGCGCCGGAGAGTTGGACCTCCTGTTCGGCAAGCACCTTCTCGAGTTCGGCCCCTCCCGCCACGAAGCGCAGGTTCTTGGTCCTGCCCGCGGCGTAGGCGACGAAGCGCGAGGACAGGTAGTCGCCGTACCTACCCTGGCAGGCAACCGATACGTCCGACGACTGTTTCGCGGGAAAGGCCGAGCGCGCCGCCTCCACTAGGTCGGCCAGCCAACCCTCCGAATCGCGCCTGGTCGCCTCGGCCCGACCCGATTCCCGCAGGATGGCGAGGGCTGTCTCCAGTCCGGCGGCGGCCGCAGCCTTGGCCGGCGCCGCCGGTCCGGCTTTCATCGGAGCCGCCGCCTTGGTCTGAACCGCGCCCGCGCCGGGGGCAGGTCCAGGCTTCCCGGAAGCCGACACGGGGGTCGGCGCGGCGAACACGACATAGCGTTCCGCGTTGCCGACATCCCGGGCGTAGCGGAGCTGGGCCGAAATGCCGTCCAGGACATCGACCGTCCAGTCCCTGGCCGCCACGTTCGTGGCGAGCTTGCGCCGGGACGCGACCGTCGCGACTGCCGAGCCCTTGTCCGCGACGCTGATCTTGAGGCCGACGATCTCGCCGAGGGAAAAGCCGGTCATGCCGAACTCGCCGACCAACACCAAGGAGCCGTCGTCGGCCCTGCTTTCCTCCAGCCCCGCCACGCCGTAATCGGCGAGGACCGTCCGAGCGGCCTCTCCGACGCGCTCGGCCGGTTCCCGGTACAGTCGGGCCGCGTCGGGCTTGGCGCCCGCCTTGCCCCCGAAGTACGCCATGGCGCTTCCCATGAGGGAGTCCATGGAGTCGCTGACGGCCTTCGCCTTGGAGGCTTCGCCGGTCGACAACTCGCGCCGTACCCCCTCCGTCGTCTCACAGGAGAAGAGCAGGGCGGACGCGAGCGCCGCGGCGAGCGCGACCGCCGCCGATCCTCTTTTTGCCATCGCTTCCTCCGGGGGCGCCTAGGCCCGTTCGTAGGTCTCCACGATCTCGACGCGGTCGCCCAGGGTTACGCGCACGGGACAGGTCTTGCCGGCCGCGACGATCATCGCGAACTCCTTGTCGCTCAAGGGCCCCTTGATCCGGTAGGCGACCTCGAGCCGCGCGATCCGGCGCGGATTCGGGGCCATCTCCTTCCTGAGTTCGAACTCGATGCCCTCGAGGGCGCCGATGCCCTTGTCCCGCGCGAAGAGGCTCATGATCGTGGTGCCGCAGGCGCCGAGGGAGACGGCGCAGAGGTCGGTCGGCGAGAATTTCGAGCCGTCGCCCCCGTTGTCCTTGGGGGCCATGGTCTCGAGGACGAAGCCCGACTCGTGGACGAGCTCGACGGTGGTCGCCCCGGTGGAGCGGCCGCGCATGGTGACTGCCATATTCCAAATCCTCCTCTAGCGAATTCGAATGGTTTCCGCGCCCGTCACGACGAGGTCGACGCCCTCGTCCTCCGGGCCGCAGGGGGTCGCCGCCGCGATCTGGGCCGCGAGGCAGAAGCCGCAGGCGACCAGTCCCCCGCCGCCCTTGCGGGCGGCCTCGCGGGCGGCGCGGAGAAAGCGGTCGTAGAAGCCCTTGCCCCGGCCGAGCCGGCCGCCCGCGCGGTCGAAGGCGAGGCCCGGCGCCGCGACGATGACCCGGCGGCGGCCGAGCTCGCCGAGCGTCAGGGCTCGGGCGCCGGCTGGGGGTTCCGGAATGCCGTAGGCGTCGCGGGGCCAGGTTTCCCAGTCCCCGCCGAGCGGCACGAAGGCGAGGTCGGCGCCTTCGATGCGGGGCGCGGCGACGGTCTTGCCCGCGGCCAAGGCGGCACGTACGAGGGGGAGGGTGTCGATCTCCCCGCGCATGCTGAGGAAGGCGAGAAGACAGTCCGCGGCGGCGAATTCCGGCAGTTCGAGGAAGCGGCGGGCGGCGGCCGCGCTCTCGGCGGCGGCCGCCGCCTCCGGAATGGAAGCGACGGCGGCGCGGGCCAGGCGGCGCGCGGCGGTCTTGTCGGGACGGAGGGGCAGGGCGGTCATGGTGTCCACGATTCTAGCTTCGCCGGGCCCGGGGGGCAAGCGAGGATGCGGGATCGGCCGGCCGGAAGGCCCGGCGCGTCGCCCGGGTACGCCACCCGGCCTAGTCGCAACAACTGCCGGGTATGGGGTTCGAAAGGCAGGATTCGATGGTCGCGGCGAGTTCGTCCGTGCGCCAAGGCTTGTGGAGGCAGGCGCAGAGTTCCGCCTCGCGGCGGGCGCGTTCGATGGAGACCTCGTCGGCCTGGCCGGTCACCAGGATGGCCTTGATGTCGGGCCGGCGCCGATGCAGGTCGATGAGGAACTCGTCGCCGCGGATCCCGGGCATGAGCCAATCGGAGACGATGAGGGAGGTCGGGACGCCCCGGCCTTTCAGTTCCTCGATGATGGCGTTCGCTTCGGCCGCGTCCAGGGCCGTTTCGATGACGAAGCGGTCCCTGAAGCGGCGCTTGAGTTCCTGCTTGAGGGCGAGGAGGATGATAGCTTCGTCGTCGACGCAGATGATGGCGGGGCGGATCACGTCGCCTCCCTGGATCGACCAGCGTCGCCAAAGCCCCTTGAATTCATAACCCTAGTATACGACGGGGGCGGGCCCGGCGCCACCATACTTCGGGCCCCATCGTCGGCGGCGCCCAAAAGGCGCGGTGCCGTCCATGGGGGGGGGCGCCGCGGGTCCGCTCAGTCGATGGGGGGATTGTCGGCGGCCATGGCGTCGTGGTCGTCGATGTCCTCGGCGTCCCAAGGATAGACTATCCACTTGTCGGGTATGGTCCTGCCGGCGAAGTAGCGCTTGACCTCGGCCGGGATGGCGCCGCGCTTATCCTTCTTCTTGTCGTGCAGGACGGCGACGGCGACCTCCGCGGGGTCGTGCCTGAGGAGCTCGCGCACGCAATACTCGAGGGTCGTCCTCGAATCGTCGACTTCGTCGACGAGGAGGATGCGCTTGCCGGCCAGCTTCTTCTCCGCCTCCTCGATCCACTGCACCTTGTGGGGCAGGTCGGTGGGCTTGTCGTTGGCGTCGTAGTAGGCGACGCCGACGGCGAGGATGGGCTTGCCGAGGAAGGTCCTGATGATGCGGGCGGGGATGAAGCCGCCGGAGCCGATGGCGACGATGATGTCGGGCTCGAAGCCGCTCGCCTTCACGCGGTCGGCGATGTCGCGGGCTGTCCGGTGGATGTCCTGGTAGGTAAAGCGGTACTTCTCCATAGACGGATACTAAGGAGCCCGGGCGCGCTTGGCAAGAGGGGCTGGCGGCCGCCCGGCCGCAAGCCTCCGCCCGGCCGCCGCCCCATCACCCTCAACGGTCGATCTTCGTCCAGTCGATCGTGTAGCCGATTCGCGACGCGAGGGATTGGATGCCCTCGTCCGTGTGGTGGAGCATGCCGGCCTCGCTGACGACGATCTTGCCCTCCTTGGGTGCGTAGATCCGCGCCGCGTGGTGGGCCGCCTCCAGGAGGAGCTCGTTGCCGCCCTTGGCGTCGATGGTGCGGACGGCCCCGTTGCAGGCGCAGACATAGGTCGAGGCCTCGTCCGCCCAGACGCAGAAGGAGGTGCCTCGGACGCCGGCGACCGAGTGGCTCGTCGTTAGCTCGAAGGAATCCTTGTCCGCGAGTTTGGAGAGGTTCTTGAGGACCGAGCCGATGCCCCCCTTGTCGAGGCGGACGGCGGCCACTATCGCGGAAAGATCGACCGAGGCCACGGTGTTCTGCCAGAAGTTGAGGGCGTTGCGGCCGTCGAAGACAATGTCGAGGCGCGCCCCCGGTCCGGTCGAGACGACGAACTTGGTCGGGAGTTCCTTTCCGGGTTCCGCCGCCGCGCCGTCGATGCTGACCTGTCCTTCCACGAAGACCACGGTCGCCGTTCGCGCGGCCGCGCTTGCCGCGGGAACCTTTGCCGGCGGCGACTTGGGCGCGCAGGCGGCGAGGGCCAGGATGGCGAGGGCCGAGGCGAGGGCCGAGGCGAGGGTGAGGGGGCCTGGAGCGATGGGGCGACGGGCGGTCATGGTGTCGGTTTTCATGCTTCCATGTTCGCGCCTTGGCGCGGCGCTGTCAAACGACCGCCGGCGGGGGCCGCCGCCCCGAAGCCGGCGTCAGGAAACAAAAACCTCGGCCGCGCCTTCCCGGCGGGCGAGTTCGGCGAGCCTTTCGGCCAGGGCCGGGTCCGGCTCCGCGAGGGTCGCCGCCCGGGCCGCGCGGACGCCGTAGGGCCGGTAGCGGATGAGGCGGTAGCGGGCGCGGGAACCGGCGCGGGCGAGAACCCTCGCGGTCTCGCGCACGGTGCCTTCGAGATCGAAGGCGCCTTCCTGCGCGCCGCCGGTTTCGCCGCCGCCGGGGCCGCCGCCGCGCAGGGCGAGGACGGTTCGGACCTCGAAGAGGGCGCCGCGGCCCGCCAGGAAGCGCAGGTTCTCGAGGACGGGCGCGTTGTCCGCCCCCGTCAGCGCGCGGTGCTCCGCGGGATCCCAGGCCTTGACGTCGAGCATGAAGCCCTCGGCGGCTGCGAGGATCCGGGGCCGGGCGGCGAGGGGGCTGCCGCCGTTCGTGTCGACGAGGCCGGGAAGCCCTCGCGCGCGGGAGGCCTCGAGGAGGGCGGCGAGGAAGTCGGGCTGGAGGGTGCACTCGCCCCCCGACACTGTGATGCCGCGGAGGAAGGGGCGATACCGCTCGATTTCGCCGAGAAGCTCGCCGACGGAAAGCCGGCGCGCGCGGGGCGAGCTGCCGAGGGCGCAGGCCGCGGCACAGGCGCCGCAATCGCGGCAGCGCGCCTGGTCCCAGCGCGGCGGAAGGCCGGCGCCGGAGTCGGCGAGGGCGCCCGCCGGGCAGGCGGCCAGGCAGGCGCCGCAGCCGGAGCAGGCGGCGCGGGTTTCCGGATTGTGGCAATAGGAACAGTCGAAGTCGCAGCCCTGGAGGAAGACGACGGCGCGGTTGCCCGGGCCGTCGACGGCGCTGAAGGGCAGGATCCGCGCGACGAGGCCGACCGGCTCCGCCGCGGCGCTCATTTCCGGACTGCCCGGTCGAGGACGCGGAGGTTGTCGAAGGCGCCCTTGCCGAGGACGGTGGCGCCGTTGGCGACGGCCTCGCCGCGGCGGAGCTTTTCCACCTCGGAGCGCTTGACGAGGTAGCCCGTCACTCGGACCACGTCGGAGTCGGCGGCGTAGCAGGAGAAGTAGCGGCCGCCCGAGGCGAAGAAACCCTTCACCGCGTCCACGATCTGGCCGGGATTCGACTTGGCCGTCGGCTCGAAGGCGAAGACGTCCCCGGCGCCGGCGACGAAGGGCGCGTGGAGGGGCGCGGAGCGGAGGAGCTGCTCGTGGAGGGGCGGCTCCTCGCCGATGGGCACCCGGCAGCCGGGCGACACGCCTGAGTCGGAGTCGATGCCGACCTGGGCGTGGAGGAGGGCGCGCCCGCCCGCCGCCTCGAGCCCCGGGACGCGGTGCGCGGCGACGAGGCGGTCGATCCCGGCAAGGACGCGTTGGCCGATCTCGTCGGCGGCCCCGCCCCGGCCGAAGCGGTCGGCCGAGCCGGGAGCCGCGCCGGCGAGGGCGTTGGCGAGCTCGGCGAGGCCCACGAGGCCGAACATCGCGGTGAAGCGCGATCGGGAGACGAGGCCCTCGGACGCGAGGAAGGAGGAGGCGAAGAAGCCCGACTCCCCGAGGAGGAAGCGGCAGCGCTCGTCGATGTAGGCGAGGGTGGCGGCGACCGCCTCCGCGAGGGGACCCGCGAGGAAGGCGCCGAGGTCGGCGGCGGCTCCCGTCGGCGCGGGGAGGGCGCGGCCGGCGAGCCGGGCGAGGTTGAGGCGCACGAGGGTCAGGGAGCCGCCGCCGATCGGCAGGCCGTTGTAGCAGCTCGCGATGGCGTAGGGCGCGAGGCCGAGGGCGGCGAACTCCGCCTCGAAGCGGGGATGGTTCGCGAAGCTCGGCTTGGCGGTTTCGAGGGCGCAGGCCGCGGCGGCCTCGGCGAAGGCGTCGGGCGTCACCGCGGGATCGTAGCGGAGGGAGAGGTTCGGCACGGCGCGTCCGGCCCCGCGCTGGTGGCGGAGGATGGCGCGGCCGACCGCGGTGGAGCGGGGGCCGAGGTCGGCGTGGCAAAAGGAATCCGGGTTGTCGCGGTCGATCTGCTCCATGAAGAGGCGGACGGCCTTGTCGGCGGAGGGGGAGAGCTCGCCGTCGGGCCCGAGGGCCGCGGGATCGGCCTCCACGAAGGGTTCGAGCAGGGCATCGAGATCGCCGATCCAGACGGGGTAGCCCGTGATCGAGGGGACGTGGCGGTAGATGCCGAGGAGGGCGAAGATCGCCTCGAGGAGGTCCTTCGGCGGCTCGACGCGCAGGAAGGCGGAGCCTCGCCGCAGGTAGGCGGCGTAGTCGGGCAGGATGTAGCGGGGCCGATAGGGGGCCGGGCCTTCGTTCAGGTCGCAGACGATCCCCGCGTCGCGCAAAGCCTGCAGGGCGGGGGAAATGCGGAGGGGCGCGCTGCGCTCCTCGCCGAGGCGCGCGAGGGCGCTTACCTTCTGGCGGTAGGTGAGGGTCGTGTCGCGGATGGTGTCGAGAACGGGGTCCATGCGTCGCTCCTGGCGATGGCGGCGGGTCGGCCCTTGGGGCTCGGTGCTCCCGCCATCGAAAGAATTTTAACCGCTTTGGCCTCGATGCCGGTCCGGGGCGCCGCAACGGCCTTCCTTCGGACCCTAGGCGGAACCCCCTTCGTCCCGCCCGCATGCCGGCCACGGTTGTTTATCGCCGCGACGCGCGATGTTATCTTGATAGTACGACCGGCGGCCGGCTTGATCAAGATCCTCATGCTTTGGTGACCTATCTGATATATCAAGTGGATTTCTGATTTGATTTGAAGTATAGTGCCTTGCTCGGCCGCATCGAAGGCGGAACGCGTGGTTCCGCATCATCACGTTGCCGCAGCCGCGGCAGGCGAGGAGGCAAGCGAAAACGATCCGTCGGACGCCGTCGGCGTCTCTTTCCCACATCCCCATACCTATGGATTACCCCGAGTCCCCGCAGCTACCGTTTCCGCCAGCCGGAAGCCACGCGCGCGGGACCGATGGGCCGGCCGCGAAAGGGGCCGACCTCCCGTCACCTTGGAAAGGAGTATCCATGAACGACGCACTGCCCCGCGTCCCCAGGCCGGTCAACGAACCGGTCCTCTCATACGCGCCCGGAAGCCCGGAGCGCGCGGCGCTGAAAGCCGAGCTCGCCGCCCTGCTCGGGAGGGACCACGACATTCCCCTCATCATCGGCGGCAGGGAAATCCGCACCGGCCGCACCGCCCCGATCCGGCGGCCCGACGCGCACGGGGTGATCCTCGGCCGCTACCATCAAGCCGGAGAGGCCGAAGCGGGCCTCGCCGTCGAGGCGGCCCTGAAGGCGAAGGCCGAATGGGCCGACCTCCCCTGGGAGGAACGCGCCGCGGTCTTCCTCCGCGCCGGGGAGTTGGTCGCCGGCAAGTACCGGCAGGCGCTCAACGCCGCGACGATGCTCGGACAATCGAAGACCGCCCAGCAAGCGGAGATCGACGCCGCCTGCGAGACGGCCGACTTCCTCCGCTACAATCCGCATTTCATGGAGCGCATCTACGCCGACCAACCGCGAAGCGGCAGCGGCGAATGGAACCGCCTCTCCTATCGACCGCTCGAGGGCTTCGTCTACGCCGTGACGCCCTTCAATTTCACCGCGATCGCGGCCAATCTCGCCTCGGCGCCCGCGATGATGGGCAATGTCGTGCTGTGGAAGCCGGCTTCGACCTCGATCCTGTCGAACTGGCTCCTCATGAAGATCTACGAGGAGGCGGGCCTTCCGCCCGGCGTCATCAACTTCCTGCCGGGAAGCGGTTCGGCGATCTCGAAGGTGGTTTTCGCCCGGCCCGAATTCGCCGGACTCCACTTCACCGGCTCCACCGGCGTTTTCAACTCGCTCTGGAAGCAGGCCTCGGACCGGCTCTCGACCTACCGCGCGTATCCCCGCCTCGTCGGGGAAACGGGGGGCAAGGATTTCATCTTCCTCGACCCATCCGCCGATCCGGAAGCCGCCGTCTGCGCGGCCGTCCGGGGCGCCTACGAGTACCAAGGGCAAAAATGTTCGGCCGCGTCGCGCCTCTACGTGCCGCGTTCGATGGCCGGCGACTTCCTTGACCGGCTTTCCGCGGAGATCTCGTCCCTTCCCATGGGCGAGGTGACGGATTTCCGGAACTTCCTCGGCGCCGTGATCGACGAGGCCGCCTTCGACGGCATCGCGCCCTTCGTGGAGCGGGCGCTGGCGGGCGGCGGTTCCGCCTCGGGCGGAACCGCCCGCGTGCTCGCCGGCGGCCGCTGCGACAAGTCGCGCGGCTATTTCATCGAGCCGACCCTGATCCTCGCAGACGAACCCCGCTACGAGACGATGGAGACCGAACTCTTCGGCCCCGTGCTGACCGCGCATGTCTATGACGACGGGGACATGGAGGCCGCCTATCGCGTCGTGGACGCCACCTCGCCCTATGCCCTGACGGGCGCGGTCTTCGCGCGGGACCGCCGGGCGGTCGTCCGCGCGCTCGGCGCCCTGCGGTACTCCGCCGGGAACCTCTACGTCAACGACAAGCCGACGGGCGCCGTTGTCGGGCGACAGCCCTTCGGCGGCGCGAGGGGCTCCGGCACGAACGACAAGGCCGGCAGCCCCCTGAATCTCCTTCGCTGGACGAGCGCCGGGGCGGTCAAGGAGACCTTCTCGCCGCCCGTGAAGTGGCGTTATCCGTACATGGGAGAGGCTTGAGGCCTGTTCGCGGCGTCGCCCGGACCTCCGCCGGCGGCGCCGCCCTCTAGCCCGGATTTTACCGGCAGCCGCGCACCTTGTTGGGCAGACAGGAATACTGCGCTTCATCGCGCGGCTGGTGAGTAATCCGGGCTAGTCCGCGGGGCCCGAGGGCATGCAGTGAAAGCGGAGCTCGAAGCGGGTACCGGGGCGGCCGGGTTCGTCCCGGCGGAGGTAGCGCGCGGGACCGTAGGAGCATTTCCCGTCCACCTGGCTCGCCAGGGCGAAAATGAGCTTCGTGCCGAGGCCCCGCGGGGCCCCGGCGGTGATGCCGCGGCCGTCGTCCTCGATCGCGAGAAGGCAGTCCCCTTCGTCGGGGCCGAGGTAGAGAAAGACCTGTCCGCGTTCGCCGTCGGGGAAGGCGTGCTTGAGGGTGTTGGTGACCACCTCGTTCACGATCAGGGCGAGGGGCACCGCGAAATCGGCGGGCAGGCGCTGGTTCGAGGTCTCTATGGAGCTCTGGAGGTTGACCGGCGAGCCGCTCCCCGCCGCGATGTTCACGAGGAGACTCCGGAAGTACTCGACCGGCTCGACCGTCTCCTCCACGCCGTCGCGGTAGAGCCGCTCCTGTACGAGGGAGATGGCGAAAATGCGCTCCGACAGGTCGTCGGCGGCGGCGAGGAAGTCCGGCTGGCTCGAGCGGTTGCGCTGGAGCTGGATGAGGCTCTTTATCAGGTTGAGGTTGTTTTTTACCCGGTGGTGGAGCTCGGCGAGGAGGAGTTCCTTGTCGTCCAAGGCCTTGCGGAGGGATTCTTCCGTCGCCTTGCGCCGCCGGATCTCGGCCTCGAGCTTGCGGAAATAGTCGGCGAGATAGCCGAAGGCCGTGCCGACGATGATCCCGGACAGTTCCGCGATCGGCTTGCTCGCCGGGGAGAAATCCGGGCGCCCGATGAGGCGGAAGAGGAGGAGGTTTGCGGGAAGGCCGAGGAGTCCGGCGACGATGCCGCCGCGGAGGCCGTAGCCCAGGGAGGCGGCCAGAATGGGCAGGATGACGAAGTAATTGCTCGAAATGGCCAGGCGCCAGCCGAAGAAGAGCACCACGGCGACATAGACGGCGGTCGCGGCGGCGAGGCTGGCCGCGGGGCGCCGGAAAAAAAGTTCCCGGTGGACGCGGGAGAGGAGGGAATCGAGGTGGGAGCGGGTCGTTCCGTCCGCTGAAGCGCCCCCCTGTCCTGATGTTTCCGCCGTTTCCATTCCGCCCTCCCGATGGACCGCCCGAACGCCTTCCGATTATAGGCCCGGATCCTCCGCCGCGTCAGCCGCATTTCGATGGAAAATCGCCCCTTACGCTGGATGGATTGGCGATTCCGCGCTAGGATATGCCCCAGGAAGCACGGATGAAACCAGCCACGATCCTCGTCGTCGAAGACGAGTCCATTTGCGGTATCGCGATCCAGGAAACCCTGCAACGCGCCGGTCATGTCGTCCCCGAGCCCATCGCCTCCGGCGACGATGTCCTGGCCGCCGTGCTCCGGCACCGGCCGGACATCGTGATCATGGACATACGCCTCAAAAGCTACATCGACGGGATCGACGCGGCCCAGCGCCTGCGCATGGTGAGCTCGGTGCCCGTAATCTACGTCACCGCCTATCCGGCCAGCTACGCCGAGGACCGGATGGCGCGCAGCGCCCCGGCGGCCTGTCTCGAAAAGCCCTTGGACGAGGCCAAGCTGCTCGGGCACATCGAGCGCATCCTCGCCGAGCCCCGAAAGCCGGCCGGCCTCCCGTTCTAGCGGGCGCCGGGCGGCTTGCGCCCGGGCCCCCGCGAGCCTATCCTCGGAGACATGAAGATCAAGCACCTCGACGGGGCCGCCTGCCGCGCGGCCATCGCGGCCGGTGATTTTTCCGCGGACGTGGCGGGCGCCGCTCCCCGCGTGGCGATCATCCTCACGCAGAGTTGGTGCCCCCAGTGGGCCTGGATGCGCTCCTATCTCGAGGCCCTGCCCGACGATCCCGAAACGGCGGTCTATTGGGTCGAGTACGACCTCGAGCCCTTCTTCGAGGAGTTCATGGCCTTCAAGGAAGGCGTCTTCGGGAACGACCAGGTACCCTATGTCCGCTACTACCGCGGCGGGCGCCCGTCGCGCGAGTCTAACTTCATCGACAAGGCGGGCTTCCTCCGCCTCTTGTCGGCGT
The DNA here is from genome assembly GCA_016794765.1 of Spirochaetaceae bacterium. Taxonomy (GTDB): domain Bacteria; phylum Spirochaetota; class Spirochaetia; order Treponematales; family Rectinemataceae; genus JAEUJG01. The sequence goes on from JAEUJG010000103.1 coordinate 18,550, forward strand.
GACGCCGCCGGCCGCCGCTCCTTGACGCCGCGCGCGGCGAGGCTATACTCGGGCCGGAGCGCGAACGCGCGCAACGGCGATCGCGCATCGCAGGCAAAAAAGGAGGCAGCATGAAGCGCATCATCCCGAAGAGGGGGCTCGGTCTCGCCATGGCGGCGGCCTTGGCCCTCGCGGCCGCCGGGCCATTGGCGGCCGCCCCGCGGGGCGCGGCGCCGGAAAAGGCCCGCGCGCCCGCCCACAAGGTCCTGTCGAACGGTCTCGAGGTCTTCGTCGTCGAGAACCGGGCGGTCCCCCTCGCCACGGTCTGCGTCGTCTTCCGCGGCGGCGCCTCGGCGCAGACTCCGGAGAACGCCGGACTCTTCCACCTCTACGAGCACATGCTCTTCACCGCGAACGGGAAGTACCCGAACCAGGCCGCCTTCACCGCCGCGCTCAACAAGATGGGCGTCTCCAGCTGGAACGGCGCGACGGGCTCCGAATACATCAACTACTACATCACCGTCCCCTCCGACAAGCTGGAGGACGGCGTAGAGTTCTGGTCCTGGGCGGTCAAGAAGCCCGTCTTCGACGCGGCCAAGCTCGAGAGCGAGAAGGACGTCGTCATCAACGAGATCCGGGGCTACCACGCCGATCCCGACCAGATCATGGAGAACGCCCTGGAATCGCGGATGTTCCCGGCCCATCCCTGGCGCAAGAATATCGACGGTCCCGAGGAGAACATCCGGAAGGCGACGGTCGCCCAGCTCGAGGCGATGCGCGCCGCCTACTACATCCCGAAGAACACCGCCCTGCTCGTCGGCGGCGACGTTTCCCCCGAGCGCGCCTTCGCCCTGGCGGAGAAGTGGTTCGGCGACTGGCGCGGCGGCGCGGCCCCCGCGATCGCCGAGCCCGCCCAGGGTCCCCTTCCGGCCGGCGTCCGCCTCGTCTACGCGGATCCCGAATACTACGAGGGCGTGGCCCAGGCGCAGTTCCGCTGGCGCGGACCGGACGTCATGCGGCAGACCAAGGACACCTACGTCGCCGACGTGCTGCTCTACCTCCTCTCCTCCCCGGTCGGCCGCTTCAAGTCCGCCCTGATGGAGAAGGGGCCCGGACTCTACGACCCGGAATACATCTCCTTCAACTACCCGACCGCCCGCGACGGCGGCGCGCTTTCCTTCTCCACCTTCCTCGTCCTCGAGGATCCGAAGAAGGACGGACCTACTCTGGACCGCGTGAAGGCCCTGGGGGACCTCGTCGTCGAGGAGTTCGCCCTCATCGCCAAGGATCCCGCCGCCTACTTCGGCGCCGCGGAGCTCGACAAGGCCAAGGGCAAGCTCGTGGACCTGAACCTCCTCTCCACCGAGGTCGCGAGCTCCTACGTCACCGACACCCTCACCTTTTGGTGGGCGGTCGCGACGACGGACTATTTCCTCGGCTACGAGAAGAACTGCCGCGCCGTGAGCTTCGCGGACATCAAGGAGTTCATCGGACGCTACCTCCTCTCGGCGCCGCGCTCGGAGGCCCTGCGCCTTTCCGGGGCGGCCTTCGACGCGGAGGAGGCCATGGCGGAGCGCATGAAGACGCTCGGATTCGAGGCGGTTGACCAGGCCGCCGCCTTCTGGTGGCAGCGCCGCTAAAGCGCGAGGAGAAACGTCATGCGATACATCAAGCTTTCCGCGGTCCTGTTTGTCGCGGCCGGGCTGGTCCTGGCCGCCTGCGCCGGCGGCCCGCGCGCCGCCGCCGCGCCCGCCCCTCTCTCCGGCCCCCTCGTCGCTGGAACCTTCCCCTCCGAGGCGGAACTCTCCCCCTTCGCCCGCGAGGGGCTCCGCAGCCTCGCGACCTTCAGCCTGCCGAACGGCATCCCCGTGGTGGTGCGGCGGAACGACGCGAGCGCCGTGCGGCACCTCTCGCTCGTGATCCGCGGCGGCTCCCTCGCGGCCAGGCCCGAGAACGCCGGCTACGAGCTCCTGGCCCTCAGGACCATGGCGCGGGGTTCCGCGGACTATCCCTACGAGACGATCCAGGCTCTCCTCGACGAGACGAGCGCCGCGATGGGCGCCTCTTCCGCCTTCGAGTATTCGACCTATTCGCTCACCGCGCTCGACAAGCACTTCGAGCGGCTCGTGCCCGTCTGGGCCGACACGCTCGCCAGGCCCGCCTTCGCGGCGGAGGACTTCGAACAGGTGCTTTCCGAGGCCAAGCTGGCCCTCAAGTCGAAGGAGCAGGATCCCTGGCAGCGGACCGGACTCGCGCTCAACGCCGAGTTCTTCGCGGGCCATCCCTACGCCGCGACCCCGGACGGGACGAAGGAGTCCCTCGCCGCCGCGAGCCTCGAGGCGATCAAGGCCTGGTACGCATCCTCCTTCTCCGCCGACCGGATCTTCGTGGTCGCGGTGGGCGATTTCGACGCGGACGGGCTCAAGGCCACCCTGGCCGCGACGATCGGCGCCATCCCGGACCGGAAGGCGGGGATCCCGCCCGCCGCCGCCGCCTTCCCCGCCGCCGGCGAGGGACGCCTCGTGAAGCGCGAACACGCCCAGTCCAAGGGCCTCGCCTACCTCCGCGGCGACTTCGCCGCGCCCTCTCCCAAGGATCCCGATTTCATGGCGACCAACATCGCGATGAAGATGTTCTCCGACCTTCTTTTCAACGTGGTCCGCGACGAGCACGGCGCCGCCTATTCGCCGGGCTCCTACATCCGCGCCTTCGGGGCGAACTACGGTTCCGTCACCATCTTCAAGACGACCAAGGCCGCGGCCGTGAAGGACTACATCGACGAGGCAGCGGGCGAGCTCGCCGCGGGCAGGTGCCTCTCCGTGGATCCGACCCGCTCCGAGGGCTCCAAGCCGCGGATGCCCGTCGCGGAGGCCCTCGAGTCCTACAAGGCCCAGTACGCGAACGACTACTTCGAGAAGCTCCAGACCAACGCCGCCGTCGCGGGCCTCATCGCCCAGTCGGTCGCGACGACCGGCGATTGCCGGACCTGGCTCCTCGACGGCCAGCGCATCCAGGCGGTGAAGGCCGAAGACGTGCAACGCGCCTTCAAGGCCACGCTCGCCTCGCGCGTCGTCTGGGTGGCCCTCGGCTCCAAGGACGCCATCGACCCGATCGACGGCGGCAAGTTCGCCAGGCTCGGACCGCGTTAGGCGAAATTTGATGGGGACGGGAATGCGGGCGGTTCGCGCGGCGCTCTCGGCGGCCGCCGCCCTCGTCCTCGTCTTCGTCCTCGCGGGCGCGCCCGTCCTCGTCACGGCGAGGGCGGGCCGGCCCGCCTTCGACGCGGCGGGATTCGCCGCGGCTTTCCGGGACTGGTTTCGCGGCCTCGCGGACGGCGGTTCCTTCGACTACTCGCTCGGAAGCACCTCCTGGAGCCTCCTCGACCAGGCGCCGAAATTCCTGGCCGTCTCCGTCGCCAACCTCGCGTTGCCCGGCGCGGCCGGCATCTTTTTCGGCGCACTGGCCGGCGCGCTGCTCCGGCCGCGCCGCCGGGGCTGGAGCGACCGCCTGGTGGACGGCCTCGCCGCGACGCCGGACTTCATGCTCGCCCTGGCGCTCCAGGTTCTCGCCGCCGGGGTCCTGGCGCCCCTCGGACTGCGCGTACGCATCGGCCCCTCGGGCGCGGGCCTGAGCCTTCCGGCGATGGCGGTGATGGCGGCCTATCCGTTCTGTTTCGCCTATCGCGCGGCCGTGCGCGCCTCCAGGTCCACGCAGGGCGCCGATTTCGTGGCCTTCGCCCGCTCCAAGGGCCTTTCCGAGGGCGCCATCCTCAGGCGCCACGTCGGCGCCGCCGTCGTCCCGGCCCTGGTCGACGAACTGCCGGTCATCCTCGCCTTCATGCAGGGGACCCTGTTCATCGTCGAATACCTTTTCGCCCTTCCGGGCGTCGCGCGTTTCCTCTTTTCCGCCGCCTTTTCGGGACCTCGCCGCGGCTTCTACCAGGCCTACCAGTACGACCTCGGCGTGTTCGTGCTCGCCGGACTCTGCCTGGCCTACACGGTCGTCTACGCCGTCCTCAGGCTCGCCCTGGCCCTCGCGCGGAAGGTCCTGGCCCATGAATAGGCGCACGGCGGCGGGCTTGGCCCTGCTGGCCATCCTCCTCCTCGCCTCCCTCCTCGCGCCGCTCCTGGCGCCCTTCGAGCGGGGGAAGACCGAGGGGCTCCGCAAGGAGGTCGTCGACGGCGAGGAACGCTACTTCTTCGCGCCCGAAAGGCCGGGACCCCGACATCCCCTCGGCACGGACCGCTACGGCTACGACATGCTGACCGAGATGCTCCACGGCCTCAAGTGGACCCTCGCCGCGGTCTTCGGGATCGCCGTCCTCCGCGCGGGCTTCGCTTTCCTCCTCGGCCTCGCCGCGGTCGGACGTCGCGGCGGCCTTCGGCGCCGGCGCTCCTTCTCGCCGCTGGCGGCCTTCCCTTCCTTCGTCGTCGCCTATCTCCTGCTTTTCCGCGTCACGATCAACTCGCCCCTGCCGGCCTTTTCCCTCTTCCTCTACCAGGCGACGGTCGTCGCCCTCCTCGACCTGCCGGGCGTCGCGCGCTCCTTCGCGGCCAAGGCGCGGAGCGTCGCCGCGTCCTCTTTCGTCGAGGCCGCCCGTTCCGCCGGCGCGGACTCGCGCTGGATCGCGGCCCGGCACGTGGCGCCCTTCCTGGCCGACGATTTCTTCGAGGCGATTCCCGTCCAGGCGGTGGCGACGGCGGCCTTCATCGCCAAGCTGGGGCTCTTTTCGCTCTTCATCGGCGGCACCACCCTGAGCCTCGATCCCGTCCTCCTCCAGCCTTCGCGGATGGAACTCGTGGGCCTCATGGGCTACCACAACGGCGACATCCTCGGCGCTCCCTGGCTCTTCCTCGGACCTTTCGCGGGCTGGCTCCTGGTGTTCACCGCCGCCGAGTTGCTTTCCTCCGGCCTCCGCCGCCGCCGGGGAGGTCCGATCCGGTAGATTGCCCTTCCTCTCCCCTTCGCGCTATTATGGGCGCCAACACTTTTTCGTCACGAGGTAGCCCGGATGGCCGACAAGATCACCCCCCGCAGCGTCGATTACTCGCAGTGGTACATCGACATCATCCTCAACGCCAAGCTCGCGGACTACAGCCCCGTCAAGGGCTGCATGGTGATCAGGCCGCGGGGCTACGCGATCTGGGAGCGCATCCAGGCCGAGCTCGACAAGCGCTTCAAGGAAACCGGCCACGAAAACGCCTATTTCCCGATGCTCATCCCCATGAGCTTCCTCAAGAAGGAGGCCGAGCACGTCGAGGGCTTCGCTCCCGAGCTCGCGGTCGTCACGCACGGCGGCGGCGAGGAGCTCGACGAGCCCTACTGCATCCGCCCCACCTCCGAGACGATCATCTGGGCGAAGTACAAGGACTGGATCCAGTCCTGGCGCGACCTGCCCCTCCTCTACAACCAGTGGGCCAACGTCATGCGCTGGGAGAAGCGCACGAGGCTCTTCCTCCGCACCGCCGAGTTCCTCTGGCAGGAGGGCCACACGGCCCACGAGACCCGCGAGGAGGCCGAGGCCGAGACGATGCGGATGCTCGAGGTCTACCGCTCCGTCGCCGAGCAGCACCTCTGCCTGCCCGTCGTCGCCGGCGTCAAGAGCGAAACCGAGAAGTTCGCCGGCGCGGTGCGCACCTACACCATCGAGGCGATGATGCAGGACAAGAAGGCCCTCCAGGCCGGCACGAGCCACTTCCTCGGCCAGAACTTCGCCAAGGCCTTCGACGTCCAGTACCAGAACCGCGAGGGCAAGCTCGACCACGTCTGGGCGACGAGCTGGGGCGTCTCCACGCGCCTCATCGGCGCCGTCATCATGACCCACTCCGACGACAAGGGGCTCGTCCTCCCGCCCTCCCTGGCTCCCGAGCAGCTCGTCATCGTCCCCATCGTGAAGAAGGACACCCAGGCGGCCGTCCTGGCCTACGCCGACAAGCTCCTCGCGGAGCTCAAGGGCGTCGGCGTGCGCGCCAAGCTCGACGCCGACGACTCGGCCAGCCCCGGCTGGAAGTTCGCCGAGTGGGAGATGCGCGGCGTGCCCCTCCGCATGGAGGTGGGCGCCCGCGACCTCGAGGCCGGCAAGTGCGTCCTCGTGCGCCGCGACACGGGCGAGAAGCTCGTCGTCTCCGCCCTTGAGGCCGCGGCCAAGGCCCGCGAGCTTCTCGACGCGATCCAGCAGAACCTCCTCGAGAAGGCGCGTTCCTTCCGCGAGGCCCACACCGTGCCCGTCGCCGACTTCGAGGGCATGAAGGCCTTCTTCGGCCTCGCCGGCGAGGACTTGGCCGGCGCCGAGGCCGCGAAGGGCGGCTTCGCCGAGGGCCTCTGGTGCGGTTCCGCGACCTGCGAGGCGAGCCTCAAGCAGGCGACCAAGGCGACCCTCCGCTGCATGCCCCTGGACCGGCAGGACGACATCCACGGGAACTGCTGCCTTTGCGGCGCCCCCGCCAAGCACCGGGCGATTTTCGCCAGGAACTACTGAGAAAAGTGCGCGTTTCCCTTTCCCGGACGGCCGCCCGCGTGG
>JAEUJG010000125.1 GCA_016794765.1 Spirochaetaceae bacterium
CGAACCAGGCCCTATCTCTCAATCCACCCGGACCGGACAGGTCGCGCCCTTCGCGGGCGCGTGGATTGAAACTGCCGGTTGCTCTGCCTCATACTTGGATATGTCCGTCGCGCCCTTCGCGGGCGCGTGGATTGAAACCGACACGAGCTTTACCGGAATCCTGCAAACCCTGGTCGCGCCCTTCGCGGGCGCGTGGATTGAAACTTCAACTCCATGCTGCTCGACTCGGGACAGAGCCCGTCGCGCCCTTCGCGGGCGCGTGGATTGGAACATTCTCGCATGGCCCGGCAGGGCACGCCCACGGGGCGTCGCGCCCTTCGCGGGCGCGTGGTTTGGAACGGCCGACACGGATTCGGTCGCGCCGTGCTCGCCGGGTCGCGCCCTTCGCGGGCGCGTGGATTGAAACTTCGCCCGCCACCTGTCGACCTTCACCTCGCCGAGTCGCGCCCTTCGCGGGCGCGTGGATTGAAACGTCATAAAGCGAATTGGATTCGAGCGAGGCGTAGGTCGCGCCCTTCGCGGGCGCGTGGATTGAAACCGCATCATACCCGATTTCGGCAAGGCTCCCGAGAAGTCGCGCCCTTCGCGGGCGCGTGGATTGAAACACCGCCCCCGATTGGTGGGCCGCGAGCCTCCTCCGTCGCGCCCTTCGCGGGCGCGTGGATTGAAACAGCTCATCTTGCAGACTTTCGACCACTTCGTCGAGTCGCGCCCTTCGCGGGCGCGTGGATTGAAACTCCTGCGGGGTGACGAGGCCGTCCTCCGCCATCGGTCGCGCCCTTCGCGGGCGCGTGGATTGAAACGAGTGATCGGAATTGCGATTTGACTCGATTTTCCGTCGCGCCCTTCGCGGGCGCGTGGATTGAAACGAGCTTGGACTAACTACCGACACCGAGCGGCCCGGTCGCGCCCTTCGCGGGCGCGTGGATTGAAACTTGACCATGCAGGGGAGACTCGAAAGGCCCGCGAGGTCGCGCCCTTCGCGGGCGCGTGGATTGAAACATGAACGGGCATACGTTTGAAAGCGCCAACCCCGTCGCGCCCTTCGCGGGCGCGTGGATTGAAACTCGGCGACGATTTGAAGGCGCCCGACGGGCGCGCTTGTCGCGCCCTTCGCGGGCGCGTGGATTGAAACTGGTCGGCGTAGCCCTTGGCGAGAAGCGATTCCTGTCGCGCCCTTCGCGGGCGCGTGGATTGAAACATGTCGGGCGCGGCGGCGATTAGGCGGGCGTGAGGTCGCGCCCTTCGCGGGCGCGTGGATTGAAACATACCCTTTGGCGGCATTGCGTCCAAGGCTATCAAGTCGCGCCCTTCGCGGGCGCGTGGATTGAAACTCAGCGCCTTGTCCACGTTGCCGTTGCACTTGCGTCGCGCCCTTCGCGGGCGCGTGGATTGAAACCATCGTCGTCGGCAACTCGCGGAACAGCTCGCCCGTCGCGCCCTTCGCGGGCGCGTGGATTGAAACTGCGGGTGTCAATGTCTTCAGCTTCGACCGTTCGCGTCGCGCCCTTCGCGGGCGCGTGGATTGAAACTTGCAAGACCGCTCCTTGGGCGCGGGCGGGTCGAGTCGCGCCCTTCGCGGGCGCGTGGATTGAAACAAGACTCTTCCGCCCCGACTCGCGGGCCTTGGCGAGTCGCGCCCTTCGCGGGCGCGTGGATTGAAACGGGTGCTCCATCGCCTGCCGCCTCGCTCTCTACGGTCGCGCCCTTCGCGGGCGCGTGGATTGAAACAACCGCAACAAGTCGGCGCTGTCAACGACCGTATGTCGCGCTCTTCGCGGGTGCATGGATTGACACTCGTCAGCCTCGCCGCCGGCCGGGTGAAGTCCGGTCGCGTCCTTCGCCGCCGTGTGGGTTGAAACTAGGTGAAAGGCAAGTGGGCCGAGCCCACCTTCCTATCAGGGCACGATGTGATCCACTTCGGTTCTACCGGAGCTGGACAAGCCGCTTGTAATTCTCACTTCAAACATGCTTCGCTTCATTCCTGTTTCGGCAAGCGCTCCGTTCCCGATTTTCCTTGCCAGGGCCACGCCCGCCCCCGATACTCGAACCTTGGTCGAAAGGAGTTCCCATGATTCCCGTGGCGCTGTTGCGGTTGTTCGGGCTTTTCGGCAAGGGTATGCGGGTGCTGGACAAGCAGAGGGTGAGGGTGGCGGATGTCTTCCGGGACGGGGAGCGGATCCTCGACCTGGGGAGCGGCGGCGAGGGCGTCATCGGACGCTTGCGGAAGCGGCAGGTCGTCGCCGTCGATCTCGTCAAGAACGAGCTTGATGAGACGCCGGAGGGGCCGGAGAAGGTGGTCGCCGACGCGAGGGCCCTGCCTTTCGCGGACGGGAGCTTCGACGCGGCGGCCGCTTTTTTCTTTCTCATGTACCTGAAGCGCGCCGACCGCGCGCTCGTCCTCAAGGAGGCGCACCGGGTCCTGAAACCGGGCGGGCTTCTACATGTGTGGGACGCCGAGATTCCCGACAAGGGCGGGGCGCGGCGGCGGCTTTTCGTCGTGCCGCTGGTGATCGACCTACCGGAGGCCCGGATCGAGACGGCCTATGGCGTGCCCTGGGCCGACCATGCCTTGGACCGCGCGGAACTTGAGGCGCTCGGGGTTGATGCGGGCTTCGACGTGACGGAAAAGAGCGCTGATGGACGCGTGTTCCATCTCGCGCTGAAGAAGCGCTAGACCGCCGGGGCGGCCCGACCTTGCGGGGGGCGATCCGCCCCCCTACAGCCCCGCCAGCCCGAGGTCGATGAGCCGCTTCGCCAGGTGCAGCGCGGCCTTGTCCGCCTCGACCTCGAGGAGGCAGCGTTGGCTCGCGGGCTCGGCGAAGCGGCGGCTCGCCGTCCTGCCGTCCACGGTGCGCGTGATCCGCGCGGCGACCTCCCAGCGGCCGTCCGGCATGAGCCGGGCGGCGCTTTCGATCGCATAACCCTTGTACTCGGTCAACGCCATCTTCCTTGGGCGCCGCTTCCCGCCCGACCGACGACGGCATCGGACCCGGCCGCGGCTCAGGTCTTGAGCTGGCCGAACTCCCGCTTCAGTTCATCAACGATCAGGTTGAGGCCCTGGGAAAGCTCGACCATTTGCTGCATCGACACGACGATCTCCCTGGCGCCGGCGCTCGACTCGACCATGCCGGAGGATACCCGCTCGATAACCTCCCCGATCTCCCCCGACGCCGAAACCAGGCTTTGGGTTCCCGCCTTGATGTCGCCCGAACCTTGCTTGATCCGGCCGGTCACGTCGCTGATGGTCTGGGAAGACTCCAGGATTTGTCTCCCCCCGACATCGAGCTCGACGACCGATTGCTCGATTTCGGCGAAGGCGTCCACGGTGTCTCCGACTTCCTTTGAAATCCGGTCGAGGGTTTCCGAGGTGGCGGTCATGTTTTTTCCGGTGCTGGTCACGGAGTTCGTGATGTCGCGGAGGAGCTGGGTGATGCTCTGGGCCGATTGGGCCGCCGAGTCCGCCAATTTCCGGATTTCCTCCGCCACGACGGCAAAGCCCCTGCCCGAGTCGCCGGCATGCGCGGCCTCGATGGCGGCGTTCATGGAGAGGAGGTTGGTTTGGGAAGCGATGTTGTCGATGGCCGCGGCCATGTCGCTGACCTCTGCGATGTGGGATTCAAGTTCCTTGAAGGTCGTGAAGGTCTCGTCGATCATGGTCTTCCCTTCGAGCGCGACCGACGAAAGCGCCGCCGTGGCGGCTCTCTTGTTCTTGGCCACCGTGTTCACGCTCGACAGCGAAGCCATCATCTGGGTGATCGCGGCGGTCGATTGCTCCACCATGTCGGACTGCTCGTTGATCTGCCTGTCCACGGATCCGATGCTGGCCGTGATGTCCCCGATGGTCTTGGCGGTGCCTTGGATGTTCCTGTCCAGAATCGCGATCTGGTGGTCGATGGAGGCGATGTTGGCGCTGATTTCCTCGATCGCGGCGGAGGTCTCTATGGTGGAGGCCGCCATCGCGGATTTGGATTGGTCGGTCCTCTCTATGGCATCCTTGAGCGCGGTCATGAGGAAGCGCAGCCTGCCGATGAAGGCGTTGAAGTAACCCGCCGCGGCGCCTATCTCGTCCTTGCTCGTGACAGGAATGACGATGCGCAGGTCCGCGTCGGCGGCGGCCAGGTCCTTGAGATTGCCCCCGAGGCCGACGATGGGGCCGAAGATAGTCCGGTTGATCACCAGGTAGACCGAGATCTGGATGAGGAGGAAGAGGAAGAAAAAAGACAGGATGGGCGGCGCGATGGAGGCGAGGACCGACGCGCGGATCTGGGCCGTCGGGTAGCTCAACGCGATGGCCCATCGGGTGCCGACGATCCTGTGGGTCTTCACCAACAGGTCTCCTTCCGCGTCCCGACCCTCGAAAAAAAAGTCGTCTTCGGACTGTAACCGCCCCGCCAACGCTTCCGGATCCTCCTTGGCGCCGAGGCTCGCGAGGAAATCCTTGACGCTCCGCGGCTCTTTGGGATCGAAGTAGTATTCCTTGTCGGGGAAGACGTGCCAGAGCACCATGCCGGACGTCGCGTCATAAAGGGAGAGCTTGAGTCCGCGTTCCAGCATTTCATTCTTGATGATGTCGATGAGGCGGTTGAGCCGGTAATTGAAGGCGACGCAGCCGAGATAGCGGCCGCCCGAATCGACGAGGCCGCGGGCGCTCGTGATCACGATGATCGGCACGTCGCTCTTCTCCGCCGAGATCCGCGGGGCGGAAATCACCGTCGCGCCGGGGCTTGCCTGGGCCATCTTGAAGTAGTCGCGCGCGCGCACGTCGAAGCCATCCGCCATCTGGAGGTCCTTGCCCAGGATGAGTCCCGTCGACTCGGGGCTCGCGGCGTAGATCACGTCGAAGTCGCTGTCTCTGGCGCTGGCTTCGAGCAGTTCGCGCAAGGGCGCCCAGGCGGGCAGGGAGCGGTAGTCGTCGTTGTCCAGGCCTTTGGGAAGGCGGCCCATCTCCGCCAGGCCTCGTTCCAGGACCGGATTGACCGCGAGATCGCGCAGGAGCGATACGCCTTTCGAGATTTCCCGGTTGAGACCGTCGCCGACGCCCTTGGCCTCGTAGCGGATGGTTTCCTTGGCCCTGGCGAAGTCCTGTTTGTATCCCAGGAAAAACAGGACGCCGAACAGGCAGGAGACGAGAAACATGGGAATGATGACGAGAAATACAAAGCCCTTGAACCGGACCCCAAGGCGCATGGACCCTCCCGGCGACGGTGTTGCCCGCGACGCTTTTGAGCATAGGACGCGCGGGTCGACCTGTCCAGTGGGAATGCCGGTCCCCTCGGGCAGTGTCGTCATCAAGCAAGGCCCCTCGGGGTCTTCCCGAGGGGCCTTTTCCGACGGCTGGGCGGCGCGGTGGCGAGGCGGCCTAGCGGTTCTCCGCCAGGACGGCCTGGTAGGACTTCGAGTCCGAATAGAGGTCGTCCTTGAGCGGGTTCTTCCGCTTCCTGACGATCGTGTAGACCTGGTAGATCCCGACGCCGACGTTGAAGACGAGGGCCAGGACGCTGATCGCGTAGTAGGCGGCGGGGCTGTGCGTGGAGGCCACGGCGTAGTCGCTCTTCACGAAGAAATCGGGCACGGTCATCATCAGCATCATGTAGAGCGCCAGCGTGTGGACGCGGTGCTGGGCCCAGGCGCCCTTCTTGATGAGGAAGGCGGGGATGGTGCAGGAGATGAGGAGGGCGGCGCTGTAGAAGGCGCGGTCCGTGACGCAGTTGTAGACGTAGGCGAAGTTCCAGAGGTCGTAGGCGATGATCCAGAACCACATCATGTCGGGCCACACGAGGTCGCGGCTCTTTCCCTTGCCGAAGACGACGCCGTACCAGCCGCAGATCGTGAGCATGTTGATGAGCCCGGCGATGCCGTTCATCGCGTTCCAGGGGCCGCCCATGAAGAACATGTCGTCGATCACGCCCTGCATGCCCATCACCTGGAACTCGCGGACCACCGCCTCCAAAATGTTGAGGCCGAGGATGGCGGGCACGAGGAGGTAGCACCACTTCTTGTCTTTCATCCGGGTGTAGCGCATGCCGAGGCCGATGTAGCAGCCGACGAGGGCCGAGTAGACCTTGACCCAGGCGAACCAGTTGGCCGTCTGCGAGCCGGAGCCGATGCCGGAGGTCCTGGGCCAGACGAAGACGCTCAACACGAGGGGCAGGGCCACGAAGAAGGCGAGGCCGGTGTACTTGCTGTAGCGCGTAACCTCGTTGAGGGCCATGAGGCCGGCCAGGATGCCGAGCCAGACGAGCCAGGATTGCCAGGGGATGGCTTCGAAGAAGAACATGGTGGATGCTCCTGGGCCCTCGGGCGCGGCGGCGCGGGGCCGCCCGGCGAAGGCTGCTTGGTATGCGTTCCATCGTATACCCCTTCGCGCGAAACGTGAAGCCGCACGGGAAAACGACGGTATGCCCGCTAGGCGTCGCCCTTCGCGGCGGCGTCGGCCTCCGTCGCGCCGCGGTTTCTGCCCGCGGCCTTCGCGGCGTACATGAGGTCGTCGGCCGCCTTGACGAGATCCTCCGCGCCTCCGTGGCGCGAGGCCTGGGCTACGCCGTAGCTGAAGGTGAAACCGAGTTCGGCGGCGGCGCGGCTTCGGGCCTTTTCCATCGCGACCCCCGCTTCCTCCGCTCCGGTGTTCGGGAAGAGCAGGCAGAACTCTTCGCCCCCGTAGCGGGCGACCCGGTCCGTGGCGCGCACGCTTTGCGACAGGAAGGCGGCCATGCGCCGCAAGGCTTCGTCGCCCGCGGCGTGTCCCCGGCTGTCGTTGATCTCCTTGAAGTGGTCCAGGTCGACGAGGGCGAGGGCGAAGTCCTGGCCGTAGCGGCGGAGGCGCTCCCATTCGCCGTTCAGTATCGTCCAGAAGTGGCGGCGATTGAGGAGGCCGGTCAGGGCGTCGACGCGGGAAAGCTCCTCGAGCTCCCTGGTCCGCGCCGCCACCTTGCCCTCGAGGCTTTCGTTCAGCTCCTCGATCTGGAGGAAGGCCCGGGAGAACATGCCTCCCATCACGAGGGCCTGGACGAGGAGGAAGCCGATGAGTCCGGCGTTCATCGCGTAGAAGGTGACGATGATCTTGTTGTCGTGGAGGATGTCGTTCGCCGCGGCCGCGACGAGGACGACGAAGCCGGCGAGCATGAGTCCGGCCCCTGGTTCGCGACGGCGCAGCGCCCCGAGCACGACGGCGACCACATGGGCGGAGGCGGCCGCGATGGCGACCTGGTAGGGCCAGAACCAGGTCTGGAGGAGGTGGTAGGGAGCCGCCGCGGCGAGGAGGACCATGGGAAGGCCGAGCGCCGCCAGGCCGGCGCCCACGACCGCGTGCCGCCGGGTCGGATAGATCGCCTGGATGTAGGCCAGGAAGGCCAGGGGCATGGCCACCGTGAGGAGGTAGGCCATGCGGAGGCCCAGGCCCTGGTCCAGGCGGGGGAACAGGAAGAAGAGGATCTGCTCGCCGGAAAGGCCGGCCTTGGCGACGCCCAACAGGCAAAACAGGCTGAAGTAGAGCGGGGCCTTCTCCTTCGGGCGATGGAAAAAAAGGCCGAGGTGGTAGATGGCCATGAGGAGGATGCCGCCGAACAGCGCGATGTCGATGAAGCGGGCCGCCTGGGCGGAGCGGTCAACGCCTTCTATCCCGCCGAACACCACCGGGTACCAAATGCCGCCGGTGCTGAAAAGACGATTCTCCACCGAGACGCTGAGCAGGGTCGTGGAATCCCGCGGCGTGAAGTAATAGCTCGTGGGCAGGTAGTGGACGCCCCGCTCGCCCCAGGCGCCCAGGAGGCGCCCGTCGGCCCGGATTTCCGCGCGGCTCGACAGGCCCTTGAACTGGAGGGCGTAGAGCCTGCCGGGTTCGAGCCCCTCGATCGCGGTTTGGTAGGTGCCGCGGCCGAAGGCCGGCTGGAGCCCGTTCCAGACGCCCGGCACCTTGAGGTAGTGGCCTTCCCCCCGGGCGAAGAGGGTTTCGGCCTCCTCCGCGCCGCCGACGAAAAAGAGTCCGGGACTGAAGCGCCATTCCCCGTCGAGCCTGATCGATCCCGAGCCGGGGGCGGCCACCCTGCCCGCGCGGACCGCGGCGGGCGCGAGGGGCACGAGCCGGGAGGAGCAGGAGCCGAGGCTCCCGCCGATGGCCAGGAGCAGCAGCGCGGCCGGAAGGACCGTCGCGAGGGGCCCGCCGGGACGCCCGGTCGGAGGTTTGGGCATGCTTCCACTATTCGACGCCGGGCCGTCATGGGTCAAGCCGGACCTTCGCTTTCTCGACTCTCCGGCGGGGGGCGGTGCTTGACGCCCGAGGCCCGATCCGGGAGTATGGCTATTTAAGTATCGAAAGGAGTACCGCGCATGCCTTCCGTCCTCTCCTACGTGGTCTCCATGGCGGTCTATCTGGTCATCCTCATAGCCCTCACGGAGATCTCCCGCCGTTCCATGTGGTTCGGCCTCGCCCTCAACCTCGGCCTCATCGTCCTCCTCTTCTTCGGCGACAACGTCGAGGGCTGGTTCCGCTGGGCCAAGGACATCTCCGTCCTCTTCCCCATGCTCGTGGTGCACGCGAGCCGCCTTTCGGCCCGCTACAAGCCCGACAACAAGATCCTGAAGGGGCTCACCGGTCCGGCGGTCATGGTCTTCTTCTGCGCCATCGTGGGCCTCAACATCCTCGAGGCCTCGATCAAGGACATCACCCTCGGCAACTACTGGAACGGCGCCTGCGGCCTCGTGATGATCACCTGCATGCCCTTCGCCTTCAAGAAGGACTGGTACGTCACGAAGGATCCGAAGCACGTCCTCGTCGCGGACTTCTCCCTGGCCTGGTGCTTCCTCTACACGACCTGGAACGCCTGCTTCGTCTACGCCGAGAGCCCCGCCTACTTCGCGGCCTCCTGCTGCATCCTCCTCGTGCCGGAGCTCTACAACCTCTTTTCCGTGAGGACCAAGGCGCCGAACTACTGGCTCCACGCGCGGATCTACACCCTGATGATCCACGTCGCCGTCCGCTCCTTCCGCGACGTCTTCACGCCCTTCATGAACGCGACGCCCTGGTTCAACCCCGCCGTGCGGGACGCCTGGGGCCTCGTCAACTTCGTCCTCATGGCCGCCTACGCCGTCTGGTGGTTCTTCCTCCGGAAGCCCGAGGCGGACTCCTCCTCCGAAGGCTTTAGCCCCGCGGTCTAAACCGGGCGAACCCGGACGGCCCGCGGTTCCGAAGGGGCGCGATGGCCCGTGACGCGCCGCGAAACGCCGGGAGGCCAAGCCTCCCGGCGCTTGTTTTTTCGCCGCCCGCCGCCCCGGGCAGTCAGGCCGCTATCCGCCGCCCGCGGAAAACGCGGCGGAAGGTCCAGCGGACGACAGGTCCGATCAGGAAAAGTTGGGTGAGCACGGCGAAGGGGAAGTTGTACGCGAGGGCATGGAGCCAATTGTGAAGAAGCTCGGCGTCGATCCCCCGGTGCAGCGCCGTGGAGGCCAGGCTCATGGCGGGGCACATGAGGCAGATGGTCGAGCAGGTAATCGCGAGGATGACGGGCGCGGGACGGTCCGACGCGGGATCCACGAGCTTGAACGCCAGTTTTTCCGCGAGTCGGCCCGCGAACAGGGCCTCCATCAGGAAGGCGAGGGCGAACTCCGCCGGCATTTCCCGGATGGCCAGGGGGAAGACCCGGAGGCTCAAGGACCCGAGGGCCAAGGCGACATTGTAGGTGGTGAAGGCGGCGACGGACAAGAGAACCGTCAAGGACATGAAGAAAAGTTTTTCGAGCTTGGTTTGCGGCACGCGGCGCTCCCGGCGAAAGGATTTCCCGCCGCGTCCGTCGGACTTGACGACGCGGGCGAGCCTTGGTGCCGTGATCAGTTTTACGCGCCGGTCTCCGCGGGCCGGTCGCCACGTGTGTCGTTTTCCAAGAGCGCCGACTATAGCGGGCCGCGGGAAAAACATCAAGCGAGAAATCCGCGATTTCCCTTCCGCTTCCCGCGGCGGTATCTTTAGGCAAGGTCGTAGTCCTATCCCCCCGAGGAGGTCCCCGTGCGGCGCATCGTTCCCCATCTGTGGTACGACAAGGAGGCGGGCGAGGCCGCCGAGTTCTACGCCTCGATCCTGCCGGACTCCGCGGTCCTTTCGCGGACCAAGCTCGGCGGCACGCCCTCGGGGGAGGTGGAGCTCGTCTCCGCGCGCCTCGCGGGGCAGGAGTTCCAGCTGATCTCGGCGGGGCCCTACTTCAGCTTCACGCCGGCGGTCTCCTTCGTGGTCGCGGCCGAATCGGCGGCGGAGGCGGAGCGCCTGGCGGCGGCCCTCGGTGCGGGGGGCGCCGAGCTCATGCCCTTCGGCGCCTATCCCTTCGCGCCCGCCTTTGCCTGGGTCCGTGACCGCTACGGGCTCTCCTGGCAGGTGATTTTCCGGCCGGGCCCCGCCCCGCGCCGCAGGATCGCGCCGGCCCTGCTTTTCACCGGCGCGGTCTGCGGCCGGGCGGAGGAAGCGGCCCGCTTCTACGCCTCCCTCTTCGACGGCGCCGGGGTGGGCGACATTCTCCGCTACGGCCCGGACGAGGCGCCGGACCGCGAGGGCACGGTCAAGCAGCTGGCCTTCTCCTTGGAGGGGATGGACTTCACGGCGATGGACTCCGCCTACGATCATGGCTTTTCCTTCAACGAGGCGGTTTCCTTCATCGTGTACGTCGAGACGCAGGCGGAGCTCGACCGCTTCTGGGCGGCCCTTTCCGCGGTGCCGGAGGCCGAGCAGTGCGGTTGGCTCAAGGACCGCTTCGGCCTCTCCTGGCAGGTCGTGCCCACGGCAATGGACGAGCTCATGGGCTCGGGCGACGAGGCGAGCCGCGCCCGCGTCACGGCGGCCTTCCTTTCGATGAAGAAGTTCGACATCGCGGCGCTGAAGGCCGCGGCCGAAGGCGGGGAGCGGTGAACGCCGCGCCCGGCGCCGCGACGGTGGCGGACTACGTGGCGGCGGTCGACCCCGCCTGGCGTCCGGCCCTGGAGCGGATTCTCGTGGTCGTCCGGAAGAACCTGCCCGCCGGCTTCGCGGAGGAGCTCAGCTACGGCATGCCCGGCTTCGTCGTGCCGCTTTCGCTCTATCCCAAGGGCTACCGTTGCGATCCGAAGTTGCCCTTGCCCTTCCTGAGCGTCGCGGTCCAGAAGAGGCACCTCTCGTTCTACCATCTCGGCCTCTACGCCAAGCCCGAGCTCCTTGCCTGGTTCGTCGCGGAGTACGACAAGCTCACTCTCTCGCGGAAGCTCGACATGGGCAAGAGCTGCCTGCGTTGGAAGCGGCCAACGGACATCCCCTACGAGCTCCTCGGGCGCCTGGCGGCGGCGATGACGAGCGCGGAGTGGATCGCCCTGGCCGAGGCCGCGGACCGCGGAACCGGCACCGGAAGGCGCTCGTGATCGAGGCGGAACGGGTCGTTGCCCTCCTGGATCGGCCGACGCGCGCGGGGGCGGTCTACGGGCTCTATTGGATGCAGGCCGCGCAACGCGTGGAGGAGAACCACGCGCTCTCCTACGCCGCCGCCATGGCTCGGGACGCCCGCCTGCCCCTCGCGATCCTCTTTGTGCTCGCGGAGTTCCCGCGCGCCCGCGCCCCGCACTACGCCTGGATGCTTTCGGGCCTGCGCGAGACGGCGCGCGAGGCCCGCGCCGCGGGTTACGGCTTTTTCATCCGCCGGGGCGATCCGGCGGCGGTCCTCCGCGAGGTGGCGGCCAACGCGGCCTTCCTCGTCTGCGACGCCGCTCCCGGGCGCTGGGCGTGCGGCCTCAAGGCGGAGCTGGCGGCGGACCTCGAGCTTCCGATTTATGAGGTTGACGGCGAGTCCGTCGTGCCCGGCGCCGTCGCCCCGCCCAAACAGGAGTGGTCGGCGCGCACCTTCCGCGCCAAGATCGCGGGCGCGGTGCCGCACTACCTCGACGCGCCGCCCCTCGCCCTCGCGCCGCCAGCTCGGGGCGCGAAGGGCGCGGCCGGCATCGAGCTTCCGAGCGAGGACGCGCTCCTTGATGGCGCCGCGTTCGCCGCTCCCGCCGCGGCGGTAGCGCCCACCACCCCCGCCGCGTTAGCCGCGCCCGCCGGCGCGCCCTGGACGACGCCGCCCTCCGGCCCCGTCGCCGCGCGCGCGGCCCTCGTTCGCTTCCTGGAGCGGGGCCTGCCGCGCTACGAGGAGGGCCGGAACGACCCGAACGCGGAGGCCGGTTCGGGGCTTTCGCCCTACCTCCACTTCGGCCAGATCTCCCCCCTCGCCGTGGCCCGCTCGGCCGCGCGCCAGGGCGGGCCGGGAACGCCCGCCTTCCTCGAGCAGCTCGTCGTGCGCCGCGAGCTCTGCCGCAACTTCGTCCTTCATCGCGGGGCGGACTACGACGAATGGGAGGGCCTGCCCGAGTGGGCGCGGAAGAGCCTCCTCGCGCACGCCGACGACAAGAGGGCCTACCGCTACACCGCCGACGACTTCGCGGCGGGCCGCACGCACGATCCCTACTGGAACGCGGCCCAGGCCGAGCTCACGCGCACGGGGACGATCCACAACTATATGCGCATGTATTGGGGCAAGATGATCCTGGCCTGGAGCGCCGATCCGCGCGTGGCCTTCCGGACGGCGATCGAGCTCAACGACCGCCTTGCCCTGGACGGGCGCGACCCGAACGGCTGGGCCGGCGTCGCCTGGTGCTTTGGCCTCCACGACCGGCCCTGGCCCGAGCGGCCCGTCTTCGGCCTCGTGCGCGCGATGGCCGCCTCCGGCCTCGAGCGCCGCTTCGACGTCCGCGCCTACGCGCGGCGCTGGCTCGGCCAAAGCCCGCCGCCTGTCGGGCGGCGGGGGGACTAAAAGACTACTTCGCCTCGGCGACGATGGTGTCGGCGGCGATGTAGCCGTAGGTCATCGCGGCGTCGAAGCCGTTGCCGTACTCCTTGCCGTCCTTCTCTTCGATCGAACCGGTGACGTCGCCGGCCGCGTAGAGGCCCTTGATCGCCGCGCCGTTCTTGTCGAGGACGCGGGCCTTGGTGTCGATCGCGAGGCCTCCCGTCGTGAGGTAGAAGGTCGGGATGACACGGAGCAACCACAAGCCGTCTCGGGTCTCGATATAGGGGAGCTTGCCCCGGCCGAACTCGTCCTTCTGGCCGGCGAGCGCGAGCTGGTTGTGCTTTTCGAGCGTCGCGGCGAGCTCGGGCAGGTTGAGCGCCTTCGCGGCGGCGGCGACGGAGTCGTAGCGCAGGGCCTCGCCCCGGTCGAAGATCGGCTTGTAGGACAGGCCGTAGGCGTCGAAGTCCTTTGTCGCCTCGGCGCCCGAGTCGTCGAAGACGTAGTAGAAGGTCTTCTTGTTCGCGGGGTCGAGGAGGGCCTTGGCCAGGGTCTTGTGGTTGGAGACGGCGATGTTGCCGAACTGCCTGCCGTCCACGTTGACCATGATGCCGGGCGTGGAGACGTGCATGAAGGCGAGCTCGTAGTCGGAGCCGTAGGCGGACATGAAGGCGCCGAGTTCGCGGCCCATGCATTCGACGGCCGCGCCGACGGCCTGGCCCATCACGATGCCCTCGCCCGTGCTCGCGGCGACGGCGTTGAAGCGGTGGTCCTTGTTGGCGGGATAGTATTGGGCGACCATCTCGGGATTGGAGGCGAAGCCGCCGGTCGCGAGGACGACGGCGTCCGCCGTGACGTCCCAGACCTTTCCGTCCTTGCCCTCCGCGCGGACGCCGACGACCCTGCCGGAGGCGTCGGTCCGGAGCGAGGTGACCGGCGTGCCGTAGACGATCCGCGTGCCGAGGGTGTTGATCCGGTCCGCCAGAAACATGAGGGCATAGCCCGCGCCGCCCTGGTAGCAACCGGGCGCCAGGTAGGGCGTGAGGCCGTACTGGAGGCCGCCCTCGAAGTAGCCCATGCTCGCGAAGCCGACGCCGATCTTGTGCATCCAGTCCACGAGCTTGCCCGAGGCGTCCATCATCGCGTTCTGGTAGGGCTGCTCGCCGTTGAAGCGGTCGTATTCCGCGTGGATGTAGTTCTTGAAGACGGCCATCAGGGCCTTCTTGTTCCAGCTCGGGCTCTGCTTTTCGCGGCCGAGGCCGTAGGCCGCGCCGAGCTCGGAGTGGGAGTTCATGACGCCGCTGTAGGTGGTCGCCATCGAGCCGCCGGGGATGTCCATCTTCTCGAAGAGTATGACCTTCTTGCCCTGCTCGGCGAGCCGGGCGCCCGCGACCAGGCCGGCGGTGCCGGCGCCGACGATGACGACGTCCACGCGCTCGCTCACCTCTTGCTTGATGACCTCTTTCTTGACCGGCTTCTGGAAGGCCGCGACGTCGCCGCCGGCGTTCTTGATCGCCTGGGCCACGGCGGCCTTCACGGCGCCCGAGCTGACGGTGGCGCCGGAGACGGACTCGACGGCGATGCTCTGGGCCTTGACGATGCGGTCGGGAAGGCGCGCGGTCGCGAAGTTGCCGATGCCCATGGTCTCCTCGTGGGCGGTGACGACGGCGCTCGCGATCGCGCCGTTCCGGAACATCGTCGTGACGAAGATCTCGCCCTCGTGGCCCATGGCCTTCGTGAGGTACTTGCCGTCCTTGGGAAGCCGCGCGGGGGCCGCGGACTCCGCCGGCCTGGCGAGGGCGGCGGCCAACGCCTCCTTGACGGCAGTCGAGGTCCGCGTGGCGCCCGTGACGATGTCCACCTCGGCCTTGCCGGTCTTTAGGATGTTTTCCTTGATCTTCTCCATCGCGGCTCCGCCGACGAAGGGCGTTTCTCCCGCGCCCTTGATCTCCACCTTGGCGATCTTGCCGCCCTCCACCGTCAGCGCGACTTCGACGGGACCGCCGAAGCCCTCGCGGCTCGCGCGGTACTCGCCCGCGGCGTACTTCCCGCCCCCTCCGCCCGTCTGGCAGGCCGCCAGGGAAAGGGCCAGGATGCCCGCGACAAAGGTCCTGCTGCTTTTCTTCACCGTAGTTCCCTCCTTGGGGACGCTGCGGTTATACGGCCTCATATCGTTTGAGGGTCAAGCGAAAGGCACGGAGGCGCGGGGGCAAGAAGGCGCGGGGGTATTGCGAATGTCGCACACGGAGGCACGGAGGCGCGAAGGAATAGGGAAAAGGGAAAAGGGGACGAGCGTTGTATTCGCTCGTGCTTGTCCCCCTCCGCCTCTTTGTGCCTTTGTGTGGGACATTTCCGGATAGAAGCTTATTCGATGGGTATGAGCAACTCCACGATGTTCACCTTGTTGTCCTCGTGGTCGCGGAAGGAGGTGACGAGGCGCGTGAAGGGCTTTCCCCTGAGGCGTTGCCCGCTTTCCGCGAGATGGTCGGCGCAGAGCCTGCCCATGGCCCCGGGATCCATCGTGTTGTGGTACTTGACGACGCGGCTGGCGAAGGCGCCGCCGGGGATGAATTCGGCGCCGTCGTCCCGGGCGCGGAGGAGGGAGAGGAAGACGCTCCTTTCCGCGATGACGCCCATGGAGTAGTCCCGGACCTCGAGGCCGTCGAAATCGAGGAGGATCGAGGTGGTCGTGAAGAAGAGTTGCCTGAACCAGGCGGCGGCGCTCCGCTCGCGGCCCTCGAGGAGGGTCGTGGCGTCGTCGGCCCGGCCGAGGTCCAGGCGGTGAAAGCCGTCGTACTCCAGGACCTTGAAGCCCTCGTCGGGCAGGAGAAGGCGCTCAAGCTGGTCGAGGTAGGCTTCAAGCTGGTCGACGACGCGCTGTTGCTCCCTGATGTGGGCTTGGACTTCCCGCTTTCGCTTCTTGTACTTTTCGTAGACGTCCCGTTCGCCGATCCGGCCGTAGACGAAGGCGCTGTCCTTGAGGGAAAAGCCGGCGTTGCGCAGCTTGCGGATGGTGCCGAGCCGCTGGAAGCCGTAGTCGTCGTAGCTGCGGTAGGCGTTGCCCTCGTGGCGGTCGACTTCGAGGAGGCCGAGTTTTTCGTAGTGGTGCAGGGTCTGGGCGGAGATGCCGAAGAGGGAACTCAGCTTGCCCACGTGGTACTTCATCGATGCCTCCCCGGCCTTCGCCGGACCCTCATACCATATGCGGGATCGGCGTCGTAGGGCAAGCGCGGTTCCGTCCGGCCGTTGATTTGACAAGGAAGCCCCGTCCTTTCAGACTTGCATCAGCGCCGCGGCGGCCCGCCCGGCGCGGATCCCCCCTTGGCGTGCGCCGGGAGTTGCCATGAAGACCTTCGCGCTTCGATCCGGGAGACCGCTCATTTCCTTCCGCCACGGCCTCGGCCTGGCGCTTGCCGGCGCTCTCGTCCTGGGGGCCGCCTTTTCCGGGGCGGGCTGCGGCACGATGCCCTACGAGGCGCCGCCCGACGGCGTCTGGGACGATCTGGGCGAGCCGGGCGAAGGCCTGGCGGCGGCGCTTCGGGGCGGACGGTGGGGCTACGTGAAGCTGGGCGGCGCCCTCGCCGTCCTCCCCCAATTCGCGGAGGCGCTTCCGTTTTCCGAGGGACGGGCGGCGGTCAGGTTGACCGAACGCTGGGGCTACGTGGACCGGGCGGGGAAGTACCTCGTCAAGCCGCGTTTCGCCGAGGCGCGCTCCTATTCCGACGGTCTCGCCGCGGTGAAGACGGGCGAGGGCTGGGGCTACCTCGACCTCGCGGGCGAATTCGCCGTCGAGCCCGGGTACGACGAGGCCTTGCCCTTCTCCGAGGGGCTCGCCGCCGTGCGCCTCGGCTCGCGCTGGGGCTACATCCGCAAGGACGGCTCGGTCGCGGTCCGCTTCGCCTTGAAGGCGGCCGGGCGCTTCTCCGGCG
>JAEUJG010000130.1 GCA_016794765.1 Spirochaetaceae bacterium
GCCGAAGTCGCGCCGCCGACCGTCCGCGGCCGTCATCCGGACCTCGCCCTCGTCGAGGAGCCAGGCGGGGAAGGTGGCCGTCGGCGTCCCGAGGATCACCTTGAGCCCGCGCGAGGCCGCGACGGCGATCGCCCGCTCGAAGAGGGAGAAGTCGTAGCGGCCCTTCTCCGGCTCCACGAGGACCCAGGCGAACTCCATCATCCGCACGAGGCCGCCCCCGGCCTCCCGCATCCGGTCGGCGTCCGCCGCCCAGGAGGACTCGTCCCACTGCTCGGGATACCAATCGACGCCGAATTCCAGCCGCTCGGTCATTGTCCGCCTCCCAGTCGCGAAGAAAAAGCCCCGCGCCGGCCCGCGCCGGCGTCTCAAGCCGTCCCTAGAGGGCGGCCTTGGCCATGCAGTTCTCGAGATAGAACGCCGCGGCGCCGTCCTCGGGAATCTGGTCGAGGACGCGCTTGAAGTAATACATCGCGCCGGCGAAATCCTTCTGGTAGTAGGAGAGCATGCCCTGCTCGAAGAAGGTGTTCGCGTGCATCTTGCGCTCGAAGAGCTCGGGGGCGATGCCGTCGAAGATCTCGAAGACGGAGACGGGGGCCGCCTTGCCCTTCACCTTCACCTTGCCGATGAAGCGGTACTTGTAGGTGCCCGGATCCTCGAGCTCCTTGAAGGCCTGCTCCGAGATCGCGAGGCCGATGTTGAAGGCCTTGGTGATCGCCTGGAGGCGCGAGGCGAGGTTGACCGCGTCGGAGATGACGGTGTTCTCCATCCGGTCGGAGACGCCGACGACGCCGAGCATGAGGTCGCCCGTGTGGATGCCGACGCCCATCGATATCGGCCGATAACCCATCTTGGCGCGGTGGCCGTTGTATTCGACGACCTTCTCCTGCATCGCGACGGCAGCGCGGATCGCGGCGTCCGGGCCCTTCTCCCCGGGAAAAAGGGCCATGATCGCGTCGCCGATGTACTTGTCGACGAAGCCGCCGCGCTCCGTGATGAGCGGCACGACGCGCGCGAGATAGGAATTGATGAAGGCGAAGTTCTCCTCGATCGTGAGCCTTTCCGAGAGTTCGGTGAAGGCGCGGATGTCGGAGAAGAAGATCGTCATCTCCTTCTTGACGTGGTCGCCCAGCTGGAGGTCGGTGATCTCCGCCTTGTTGAGGAAGTCGAGGAACTCCTTGGGGATGAAGCGCTTCACCGTCGTGGAGACGTTGGCGACGTAGTCGGTCAGCGCCTCGGCGGACTCGAAGCTGTCGCCCGTCTTCTTGACGAGCATGAGCATCGAGAAGAAGGAGAAGACCGTGAGGCCGGCGAGTTCGGCCAGGAAGGCCGGGAAGAAACCGTCGGGGAGGAGGACGCTCGCGAGCGCGGTGCCGCCGAGGACGACCAGGGCCGGAAGGAGCCAACGCGCGCGGCCTTCGCCCTTGAAGGCGGCGACCGCCGTCCGCCCCAGGACGGCCAGGCCGAGGACGGCGTAGAAGCCGGCGCTCGCCAGGCGGAGGAGGCCGAGGGGGAGGGGGAGGGCGGCCGAGGCCGTGAACAGGACGGCGAGGAGGCCGAGCAGGGCCTTTTGCCAGGGTCGCGCCTTCAGGGGGAAGAGTGTGGCGGCGAAGGCCGCGAGGCCGAGGGCCAGGAGGTCGACGGCCACGAGATAGAGCCGGTCGACGAGGCCCGCGTCGGCGGGCAGGATGCCGAGGAGGCTGGAGCCCTTGAAGAGGGTGAAGGCGGCCGCGGCGAACATGAAGAGGGCGCAGGCCAGGAACTCGCGGTTCTTGCGCCAGAACAGGAAGAGGAGGAAGAGGAAGAGGCCGGAGAGGAAGAAATAGCCGATCGCGAAGACGAAGAAGCCGGAGAGCAGGTGGCCGGCGTTCTCGACGGCGCGGGCGCCGCCCGCCAGGATCAGCGTGGGGCGGATTCCCGATTCCTCGAGGCGGGGGCCCGCGGGATCGCTCTGGAGGACGATGGAGAGTTCGCCGCCGGACTCCGGCGCGGGGATGCGGATCTCCCGCGGGGGCGCGGCGTCGGTGCCGGAGGAGTAGAGCAACTTCCCGTTCACGAGGAGGGCGCGATAGGCGGGCAGGGCCGGGATGAAAAGGGCGTAGTCGCGGATTTCGGCGTCGCGCCCGACGGAGACGGCGAGCCGGTAGGTCGCGGCGCCTCCGGGCGATCCGGCCGCGGAAAAGAGGGGCGACCGGAGCGATGCGCGCACGAGGTCGTGGGGGCGCGCCCCGGGGGCGAGCATCTCGTCGGTGAGGTAGCCCTCGTAGCGCTCCCAGGGACCGAGAAGGAGGGTCGGCGATCCGGCCGGGATCTCCCGCGCTCCGGCTCCGCTCGTGGCGAGGACGCAGGCGCCGAGGAGGATGGGCAAGGCCAGGATCGCCAGCGGACCGAGCGCTCCCCGTCCGCGGAAACAACTTTTTCGATTCATGCGGCAAGTATACACGGAAGATTCGACGCGGACAATTCAAGGCGCTAAACTTGAGTCAGGGCGCCGGCGCCGCGAATGTTAATTCGACCTCACCCCGTTTCGCGTATCGAAATATGGCCTTCGCGCCCTTGTCATTGGGCAAAATAAGGGGTATACTCGCGAAAACAAAATATCGATATATTTTTATCCAAGGGGAGGTTTTCATGCCTGAAGCGACGATCGAGTTCTCGAAAGAACTCACCGACTTCATCCAGGAATGGAAGGATAAGCCGGGAAACCTGATCATGCTGCTCCACCGCATCCAGGGCGAGTTCGGCTACATCCCTCGCGCGGCCGCCGAGAAGCTCTCTCGCCTCGTCGGACTGCCGCTCGCGAAGATCTACGGCGTCATCACGTTCTACCACTACTTCAAGACCACGAAGCCCGGCAAGCACCGCATCGCGATCTGCCTCGGCACCGCCTGCTACCTCAAGGGCGCGCAGAGCCTCATCGAAGAGGCCGAATCCATCCTCGGCGTCAAGGGCGAGGAAGTCACCGACGACGGGCTCTTCTCCATCGACCCCGTCCGCTGCATCGGCTGCTGCGGGCTCGCGCCCGTCCTCATGATCGGCAACGACGTCTACGGCAAGCTCACCAAGGAGCAGATGCCCGATATCATCGCCAAGTACCGCAACGCCTAGCGGGCCGCGCGGATAGATCCAGGCGCCATGCACTACGCCCTCGAGGACTACGTCCTCGACATCGCGCAGAACGCCGTCGAGGCGGGAGCCGGGCTGGTGGGCGTCGAGGTCGACGAGACCGACGAGGCCGTTTCGGTGGCCATCACCGACGACGGCGTCGGCATGACCGAGGAGGAAGTCGCGCGGG
Organism: Spirochaetaceae bacterium; assembly: GCA_016794765.1. Taxonomy (GTDB): domain Bacteria; phylum Spirochaetota; class Spirochaetia; order Treponematales; family Rectinemataceae; genus JAEUJG01. Next base: position 3,293 of record JAEUJG010000130.1, read on the forward strand.
CGCTTGATCCCTTCTACACGGACGGGAAGAAGCACGCGAAGCGCAAGGTGGGGCTCGGCCTTCCCTTTCTCGTCCAGGCGGCGAGGCAGGCGGAGGGGAGCTTCGGGATCGAATCCAGGAAGGGCGAGGGGACCAGGGTGTCCTTCTCCTTCCCGAAGGGCAATGTGGACGCGCCGCCCGTCGGCGACCTCCCCGGCCTCTTCCGCTCGATCCTCTGCCTTCCGGGCGCCCACGAGATGACCATCAGGCGGACGAGGACCTCGAAGAGCGGGGACCTGTCCTACGAGCTGTCGAGGAAGGAGCTGGCGGAGGCCCTGGGCGGCCTCGAGCGCGGCGACTCCCTCGCGATGCTGCGGGACTTCCTCGTCTCGCAGGAAGAAGACGAGACGGACTAGCGCTCCGGCGCGCCGACAAAAGGCGGCCGGAACGGAAGGAGACGATTCCATGGCGAAGATGACCCTCGAGCAGCTCCGCAAGCTCCGCGAGGACAAGAAACAGGACCTGACCCGCCGCGAGGTGGAGGGCAAGGAAATCCAGATCATCGTCGGTATGGGCACCTGCGGCATCGCCGCCGGCGCCAAGCAGACCTTCGACGAGATCGTCAAGGCGGTGGACGAGTACGGCCTCGGCGCCGACGTCATCATCAGGCAGACCGGTTGCATGGGCCTCTGCTACGTCGAGCCGACGGTCGAGGTGGTGATGCCCGGCATGCCCACCGTCATCTACGGCAAGATGACGCAGGAGACCGCGAAGGAACTCGTCCGCAAGCACCTCGTGGAGAAGAGCCTCCTCGAGAACCACATCTTCGATCGGCCCGCGGCTGACATCGTGAAGAAATAAGGGGCGGAGGACCACACATGGCTTACAAGAACTACATACTGGTCTGCGGCGGCACCGGCTGCGAGTCCGCCAAGGCCGACGAGATCTACAAGAACCTCCTCCACGAGGCGGAGGCCCAGGGCGTCAAGGGCGACGTCCAGGTCGTCAAGACCGGCTGCTTCGGCTTTTGCGAGAAGGGCCCGATCGTCAAGGTCCTTCCCTCCGAGTCCTTCTACGTCGAGGTGAAGCCCGAGGACGCCAAGGAGATCATCGCCGAGCAGGTCGTCAAGGGCCGCGAGGTCAAGCGCCTCCTCTACAAGAAGGACCAGAAGACCGCCGACACCGTCAAGGTCGAGGACATCGAATTCTACCAGAAGCAGTTCCGCATCGTCCTCCGCAACTGCGGCGTCATCAATCCCGAGAGCATCGACGAGTACGTCGCGCGCGACGGCTACGCCGCCCTCGAGAAGGTGCTCTTCGAGATGAAGCCCGAGGACGTCATCGCCGAGCTCAAGACCGCGGGCCTCCGCGGCCGCGGCGGCGCCGGCTTCCCGACCTGGCGCAAGTGGGAGTTCTCCCGCACGCCCGTGGCCGACCAGAAGTACGTCGTCTGCAACGCCGACGAGGGCGATCCCGGCGCCTACATGGACCGCTCCACCATCGAGGGCGACCCCCACTCCGTGATCGAGGCCATGACGATCTGCGGCAAGACGATCGGCGCCACGAAGGGCTACGTCTACATCCGCGCCGAGTACCCCCTCGCCATCGACCGCCTCAAGATCGCGCTCCAGCAGGCCCGCGACTACGGCCTCCTCGGCAAGAACATCCTCGGCTCCGGCTTCGACTTCGACCTCGAGATCCGCCTCGGCGCCGGCGCCTTCGTCTGCGGCGAGGAGACGGCCCTCCTCCAGTCCGTCGAGGGCAAGCGCGGCATGCCCGTGCCCCGCCCGCCCTTCCCCGCGGTCAAGGGCCTCTGGGGCAAGCCGACGGTCATCAACAACGTCGAGACCTGGGCCAACATCCCCGTCATCATCAACAAGGGCGGCGCCTGGTTCGCGAAGATCGGCACCGAGACCTCCAAGGGCACGAAGGTCTTCGCCCTCACCGGCAAGATCAACAACTCCGGCCTCGTCGAGGTCCCGATGGGCACCACGCTCCGCGAGATCATCTTCGACATCGGCGGCGGCATCAAGGGCGGCAAGAAGTTCAAGGGCGCGCAGACCGGCGGCCCCTCCGGCGGCATCATAACCTCCGACTTCCTGGACACCCCGATCGACTACGAGAGCCTCACCTCCCTCGGCTCGATGATGGGCTCCGGCGGCCTCATCGTCATGGACGAGGACGATTGCGTCGTCAACATCTCCAAGTTCTACATGGAGTTCTGCGTCGACGAGTCCTGCGGCAAGTGCTCCCCCTGCCGCGTCGGCACAAACCAGATGCACGCCATCCTGGAGAAGATCACCGACGGCAAGGGCACGCGCGAGGACCTCGCGAAGCTCCACAAGATCGGCGCGGCGATGAAGAAGGCCGCCCTCTGCGGCCTCGGCCAGACCGCGCCGAACCCGACCCTCTCGACGATCAAGTACTTCGAGAAGGAGTACCTCGAGCACATCGACGAGCGGAAGTGCGTCGCGGGCAAGTGCAAGAAACTCGTCGTCTTCGAGGTCATCCCCGAGAAGTGCATCGGCTGCGGCCTCTGCGCCCGCCGCTGCCCCGTGAACTGCATCGCCGGCGAGAAGAAGCAGCCCCACGTCATCGACAAGATGAAGTGCATCAAGTGCGGCGAGTGCTACAACGCATGCAAGTTCGGCGCCATCGTGAAGAAGTGAGCTCGAGAAGGAGACGATCGCAATGGTCAACGCGAAGATAAACGGCATTCCCGTTCAGGTCGCCGAGGGTACCACGATCCTCGACGCGGCCAGGAAGGTGGAGGTGAAGATCCCCACCCTCTGCTATAGTCCCGACCTTTCCCCCTGGGCCGCCTGCGGCATCTGCGTGGTCAAGGTCGAGAAGAACCCCAAGATGCTCCGCGCCTGCTGCACCCCCCTCGAGGAGGGCATGAGCGTCATCACCCACGATCCCGAGATCGTGCAGACGCGCAAGACGGTCATCGAGCTCATCCTCTCGACGCACCCGGACGACTGCCTCCAGTGCCCGCGCTCGGGCGACTGCGAGCTCCAGACCCTGGCCGCCGAGTTCGGCATCCGCGAGCAGCCCTTCGACAAGCGCCTCCGGGGCCTCCCCGTGGACGATTCCTCCGGCTCGCTCATCATCAACGCCGAGAAGTGCGTGAAGTGCGGCCGCTGCGTCACCGTCTGCCAGCAGATGCAGAACGTCTGGGCCATCGAGTTCCTGGGCCGCGGCGAGAAGATGCGCATCGCCCCCGCCGCCGACGTCAAGCTCGGCGACAGCCCCTGCATCCGCTGCGGCCAGTGCTCCGCGCACTGCCCCGTCGGCGCCATCTACGAAAACGACCAGACGGCGCAGGTCTGGGACGCCCTCATGAAGGAGGGCCCGGACGCCAAGAAGTGCGTCGTGCAGATCGCGCCCGCGGTCCGCGTCGCCCTCGGCGAGGCCTTCGGCCTCCCGCCGGGAACCAACCTCACCAAGAAGATCTACGCCGCGCTCCGCCGCCTCGGCTTCGACGCGATCTTCGACACGAACTTCTCCGCCGACCTCACCATCCTGGAGGAAGGCACCGAGTTCGTGAAGCGCTTCGCGAAGGGCGAGGGCGACCTCCCCCTCATCACGAGCTGCTGCCCGGCCTGGGTCGACTACATGGAGAAGTACTACGCGGACATGATCCCGAACTTCTCCACCGCGAAGAGCCCCCAGCAGATGATGGGCGCGATGATCAAGACCTACTGGGCCGAAAAGGCCGCGGTCGATCCCGCCAAGATCTTCTCCGTCTCCGTCATGCCCTGCACCGCCAAGAAGTACGAGAACAGCCGCAACAAGGACATGTACTCCTCCGGCCAGAAGGACGTGGACATCACCCTCACGACCCGCGAGCTCGCGCGCATGATCAAGCAGGCCGGCATCGACATCGTGAACCTCCCCGAGGAGGAGGCCGACTCCCCGCTCGGTCCCTACACGGGCGCGGGCACGATCTTCGGCGCCACCGGCGGCGTCATGGAGGCGGCGCTCCGCACGGCCTACAACCTCGTCACCGGCGAGGACCTGAAGGACGTCAACTTCACCGGCGTGCGCGGCATCTCCGGCATCAAGGAAGCCCGGATCAACATCAAGGGCACCGAGGTCCGCGTCGCCGTGGCCCACCAGATGGGCAACATCGCGCAGGTCCTGGAAGAGGTCCGCAAGGCCAAGGCCGAGGGCAAGGAGACGCCCTGGCACTTCATCGAGGTGATGGCCTGCCGCGGCGGCTGCATCGGCGGCGGCGGCCAGCCCTACGGCTGCACCGACGAGGTGCGCAAGCTGCGCATCCGCGGCATCTACGACGACGACGAGAAGTCGACCTACCGCTGCTCGCACCACAACCCGCTCATCAAGCAGGTGTACAAGGACTTCCTCGGCGAGCCCTGCGGCCACAAGTCGCACGAGCTCCTGCACACGCACTACGAGGCCAAGGAACTCTACCTCAAGTAGGCCGCCCTTGGATCCAAGCCGCAAGGCGGGGCCACTCCCATCGGGGGGCGGCCTTTTTCATGGCCTCCGCCTTTCAGCGAGCCTTTTGGAAAACTTCTTGACCCTGACGTAGCGTAAGGGTGTAGCCTCTTCCCATGAAGGCGACAAACTACCGGATCGGGGCGTTCGCGGCCCTGGCGGGGGTGAGTGTCCGGACACTTCACCACTATGACCGGCTCGGCCTCCTCCAACCGCGGGCACGCGACGCGGCGGGTTACCGGGTCTACGGAGAGGCGGAGCTGTTCCGCCTGCAGCAGATCCTCTTCTTCCGCGAACTCGAGATGCCGCTCGGGGAAATCCGAAGCCTCCTTGAGCGTCCCGGCTTCGATCCCGTCGAGGCCCTCCGGGGACACCGTCGCCTACTCGAGGAGAAGGCGGTCCGCATCGGCCGCCTGCTCGCCACCATAGACCGCAGCATCGCCCGATTGGGCGGGGAGGACAACATGCTTTCCGACGAGGAGCTGTATGAAGGTTTCAGGAAGACCGAGATCGAGGCCGTCAAGAAGGAGGCGGCGGAGCGTTGGGGGGACGGCGAGGCCTACCGGGAGAGCCAAAGGCGGGTCGCCCGCATGAGCAAGGAAGACTGGGCGGCCGCAAAGGCTGGAATTTCGGCGGTGGAGCTCGAGATAGCCGCG
>JAEUJG010000147.1 GCA_016794765.1 Spirochaetaceae bacterium
CGTGGAGGCTGAAGGAGCCCTTTACCTCATCGACCAGCACGCGGCCCACGAGCGCCTCATTTACGACGAGCTCGCCGCGGCTCCGCCCGCGGTCCAGGAACTCCTCGTGCCCCTCGTCTACGAACCCGAGGACGAGGCGGAGGACCGCCGGCTCGCGACGCTCGCGCCGGGCCTGGCCGAGGCGGGTTTCGCGCTCGAGCGCGACGGCCCGACCTGGCAGCTGACCTCCCTGCCCGCCCTCCTCAAGGGCGATCCCGAAGGAGCCCTGCGCGAGCTCCTGGGTCTCGGCCGCGCGGGCGCGAAGGACGCGGTCTCGGCCGCGCGGGCCATGGCCGCCTGTCGCGCCGCGGTGAAGGACGGGGACGAGCTCGATCCGGAAGCGGCGCGGGAGTTGGCCGCGCGGGCCATGGCCCTGCCGGAGCCGCGCTGTCCGCACGGCCGCCCGGTCTGGGTCCGCCTGACGCGGGAAGAGCTCTTCCGCCTCGTCAGGCGGACCGTCTAGAGCCCGGCCCGGGCGGGGCCGGCGGGGGAACCGGCCGGGGCGGAGCCGACGCCGGGGCCCGGCGCCCGCGGCCCGGCGCCAGATGCCCGGCGCCCGCGGCCCGGCGCCAGATGCCCGGCGCCGGCGGATCCGGCGCTAGAGCCCGGCCAGCATCTTCTCGACCTCGGACTTCTTCGGGTAGTCGGGCTTCTTGGCGAGGAGGTCGGCGAGGGTCTTCTTGGCCCCCGCGGAATCGCCCATCGCGGCCAGGAGCTTTCCGAGCTCGAAGTAGGCGTCCCACTCCTGGGGAGCGAGCTTGAGGAGTTCGACGTAGCCGTCCCGCGCCTTTTCGCGCTGGTCGGCGGAGACGTAGGCCCGCGCCAGGTTGAGGCGCACGGTCGCGTCGCGCGGCGCCAGGGCCAGCGCCGCCTCGTAGTGGAAGACGCTCTTCTCGAAGAGGCCCTTCTTGCCGTAGGCGTTGCCCAGGTTGTTGTTCGCCTCGAAGGAGCGCGGATCCGCCTTGTAGGCCTCGTCGAGGGAGGCCAGGGCCTTGTCCACGAAACCCGACTCGAGGTAGATGCGGCCCAGGTTGATCCGCGGCTCGGCGTATTTCCTGTCGAGGCGCGCGGCCTCGGCGTAGGCCGCGATGGCGGCGTCGGCCTTGCCGGCGCCCTCGGCCGCGAGCCCGAGGGTGTACTGGAAGCTCGCCGTCGTGGGCGAGAGGGTCGCGGCCTTCTCCGCGAAACGCAGGGCCTCCGCGTCCTTGCCGAGCTTGAGCTTCACCGTCGCCATGTTGTAGTTCGTGAGGGCGTCGTCCTTGACCCCGAGCGCGCGCGTGAAGAGGCCTTCCGCTTCCTTGTAGGCGCCGCCGTCGGCGTAAACGACGGCGAGTTCGCGCATCGCCTGCGCGTTGTCGGGCTCGAACTGGATCGCCTTCCTGTAGGATTCGACGGCGGGGCCGCGCTCGCCGCGCGCCGCCTGGATCTTGCCGATCTCCTGCCAGGCGCGGCCGTAGTCCGGCTTGACCTGCGTGGAGCGCTTGAAGGCGTCGAGGGCCTTGCCCTGGTCGCCGAGAGCCTTCCAGGTGACGCCGAGATTGAAGAAAGCCGGCTCGAATTTCGGGTTCGCCGTTCCAGCCGCCTCGAAGGCCTGCCGCGCGTCCTCGTAGCGGCGCGCCTTGAAGTAGGCCTTGCCGAGCTCGTAGGAATAAAGGTAGTTCTTCGGGTCGAGGCGGGTCGCCTCCTTGAGTTCGGCTATCGCGTTGTCGGTCTGGTTCAGGTCGGCGTTGATCTTCCCGAGGGTGTAGAAGGGCAAGGGATTGGCCGCGTCCTTCTTCTTGGCGTCCCGGGCGGTCTGGATGGAATCCTTGAGCGCCTGGTCGCCGTCCGGCCCCGGATTCTTCCGGGAGGCGCCGTAGAGCGAGTCCGCCATTTCGGCCAGCTTCTGCCCCGCGAACTTGTCCTCGCCCTCGGGGAGCTTGCCCTTCGCCTCGTCGAAGAGCTTGCCGCCCGCGGCGAAGTCGCCGGAATCGACCGCCTTTCGTCCACGGTCGACGAGTTCGCTCACCGCGCGCATCTTGTCCTGGAGCTCGCGGCTCTTCTTGGCGAGATCCTCGGCCTCCGCGCGCTTCCGCGCGGCCTCGGCCTCGGCCTCGGCCTTGCGGCGGGACTCTTCCTCCGCCTTCTTGGCGCGGGCCTCGGCCTCCGCCTCCACCTGCGCCTTCTGGGCCGCCGCCGCGGCGGCGTTCGCGGCCGCGGCTCCGGGCGAAGGGCCCGGAACCGGCGTTTTCGCGAGCTTCTGCCCGAGCTTGTCGAGGGACTGGGCCAGGGCCTTCTGGCCGCTCTCCTCCGCCTTGGCCGCCGCGGCGGCGGCGTCCTCCTGCCCGCGCTTCTGGGCGTCCACGGCCTCGTCGCGGAGGGCGCGCGCCTCCTCGTCGGCCGCGTTCTCTATGAGGAGCTTGTCGAGGAGGTCCAGGGCTCGGTCATAGGAGCCCTTGTCCATATAGTCGCGGGCGAGGATCAGGACGTTCCTGCGGGTCTTGTCCGCCGCGCCGCCGCCCGAAAAGGCGAAAAAGAGGCCGACGCCGACGGCGATGAGCACGAGGACGCCGATCCCCGCGAGGAGCAAGGCCTTGTTGCGCTTTTCCATGATTCTTTCTCCTGGGGAAGCTTGCCTTCGCCGGCCCCGGGGCGCCCGATGCGCCCCGGCCCGCCGCGAACGGCTAATCGTTCAATTCGAGGGTATCGCCGTAGCCCTGGACCTGTCCCGAGCCGGCGGAAAGGTTGGTGGTCTCCTCGGCGGCGGCCTTGAGGGAGGCGGACACCTGGGTGAGCAGGGCTTGGCGGGCCGCCTCGGCGGCCAGGGCCTGGGCGGCCGCCTCGGCCTTGAGCCGGTCCTCCTCGGCCAGCGACGCGCCGAGGCGCCGCAGGAGCTCCTCGATCGCCGTCCGCTGGGTCGTGGCCGGATCCAGGACGAGATAGCGGCCGTAGTCCTCCGAGGCCTCCCGGTACTGCCGGAGGGCGAGACGCGCGTTGGCGCGGTTCAGGTAGGCGGGGGCGTATTGGGCGTCGATGGAGATCGCCTCGCCGAACATCTCGGCGGCGAAGGAGTTCTTGCCCTGGAGGACGAAGGCGTTGCCCATGTTGTAGTAATAGAGGTGCCGGTAGCGGCTGGCGCGCGGAAGGCCCTTCCTGAGGACGTTGACGGCCTC
>JAEUJG010000160.1 GCA_016794765.1 Spirochaetaceae bacterium
GCCCTCTTCTCCCTCGACGCCTTCGGCGGAGGCTTCGTCGTCCAGAGCGCCATGGCCTACTGGTTCCACCTGCGCTTCGGTGTCGGGCCAGGCCTGATCGGGTCGGTCTTCTTCGCGGCGAATCTCCTCGCGGGCTTCTCAGCCTTGCTCGCCGCGAGGATCGCCCGGCGCTTTGGCCTAGTGAACACGATGGTCTTCACCCACCTCCCCTCGAATCTCCTCCTCATCCTCGTGCCCTTCATGCCGAGCTTCCCCCTCGCGCTGACGTTCCTCCTCGCCCGCTTCGCCATCTCGCAGATGGACGTCCCGACGCGCCAGTCCTACACCATGGCCGTCGTCCGGCCCGAGGAACGCTCGGCGGCGGCCGGAATCACCGGCATCGCCCGGACTACCGGCGCGGCGATCTCCCCCTCCCTCGCCGGCCCCCTCCTCGCCAATCCTGCGACGGCGGGCTTGGTCTTCGTGATCGCGGGGAGCGTCAAGGTCTGCTACGACCTCATCCTCTACCGCGCCTTCCGGAGGACCGAAGCGACCGAATCTCATTCACCAAGGAACCCACGATGAGACAACTCACGGACATCGAGCTCCCCGCGCACCGGAACGACGAAGGCTTCGACCACGCCGCCTTCTCGGTCAAGCGCTCCCTCCTCTACGTCGCGCATACGGCGAACAACGCCGTGGATATCATCGATTGCGGAAGCAATAGCTACCTGGGATCGATCGAGGGGTTGGCCGGAGTCGCGGGGGCCCTCGTCTCCGATCAAGCCGGATTCGTCTTCACCTCGAATCGAGGCGAGGATACCGTCGGCATCTTCAAGCTGGGAGAAACGGGAGCAGTCCGGAAAATCTCCGTCGGATCGAAGCCGAACGGCCTGGCCTTCGACGCCGATCGCGGCCTCCTCTATGCCGCCAACGTCGGAGAATCGCCAACGCTCGGTTCCCACAGCGTCACCGTGGTCGACGTGGAACGCGGCCTGGCCATCCACGAGGTCTCCGTGCCCGGGCGGACGCGCTGGGCGATCTACGATCCCCGCGAGGACGCTATCTACGTCAACATCCGGGAGCCCGCATGCATCGCCGTCATCGAAGGCGGAAGGCCGGAGCGTGTCGCGCGGACTATCCCCATACCGGCGCTAGGACCGCACGGCCTCGAACTCGACCCCGTGACCGGGCAGCTCTACTGTGCCTGCGACGATGCGCGGCTCCTTATAGTCGATCCGCGCAGGGATAAGGTTCTGGGCGAGATACCATTGAGCGCCGCGCCGGACGTCGTCTTTCTGGACAGCGTGCTACGACGCCTCTTCGTGGCCTCGGGCAAGCCAGGAAATATCGACGTCATCGACATCGACGCGGACCGCCCGGCGGAGGTGGTACAGACCGAGCCAGGAGCGCATACGATGGGCTTCGATCCGGTGCGGCACAGGATATACGCCCTGCTTCCCGGTAGCCATTGCGCCAGGGCTTATGATGTATGATAGAGGTCAGGAGGACAGCATGAAACTCGGAATCATCATCGAGACGAACGACGCGGAGAAGGCCTGGAACGCAGTGCGCTTCGCGAACACCGCGCTCAAGGCGGGACATGAGACGAAAATCTTCCTCATGAGCGCCGGAGTGGAGATCGAAAGCATCACCCACGAGAAGTACGACGCGAAGAAGCAGATCGATCAGTACGTCGAGCATGGCGGAACGGTGCTCGCCTGCGGGACCTGCATCAAATCCAGAGGGCAGGAAGGCAGCGAGGTCTGCCCCATCTCGACGATGAACGACTGCCTGGGCATGGTGGAATGGGCCGATAAGGTCGTCACGTTCTAGTCGGGTAAAACAAAGCTCGCCTTCGCGTCATAAACGGAGAGCGGCGCTATCTCGATCGTCGTGGTCTTGAGCTTGCGCTTGCCCTTGTGATGCGCCTTGGCCTCGCGGAGACCGCGCATGATGCTCTCAAACGCTTCTCCCATGGATTCCTTTCTAATCACAAGCCTCGGATCGACTGTATGAGCACATGAATGAACGTGCCCAAGGCATTCGGCCACCGATCGCGGTTGTCCCCGACGAGAAGCATTGCTCGACCTAATGCTAGCTCCGTGAGCGGCAGATACTCCTGAACATCGCCCATGTTCTTCCCGCACGCTCCACAGAGCTGCCGCACGCGCGTGGTGATTGCGGCGCACTTGCCCCGATCCAGGGCTGCGCGATCAGCTTCCGGAAGTTGGCTCAGATCCTCGAAATGAAGCAAGCGCCAAACCTCGAAGCATGGCCGAGAAACGGCCAAATGATAGCCCTTCTGGACGGCCGCGGTCGCGACGGTCGACAACTTGGCCTCGCCCCATCGATCGTAGTCGATGACAGCCCAGAGCTCGTCATGGGAAGACAACTTCCAGTCCCGCTTGAATGAGTCCAGCTGCTCGATGACGTATTCAGGGGCGGAGGGACTCCCAGAATCCCGCCTCAGCACCTCGACGTGCACGCGGCTCGGGCTGGCGAGGAGATAATCACGCAGGGCTTCGAAATAGGCTGGTTCTGTGTTCGTTCCCTCGCTCGCGATCACAATGAGCCGGGAATCGCGATATCCGCTTCGTCGAGTGAAGCTGCGGCGCGGCATTCAGGTCACCAACCCAAGCCCTGCGGCTTCCGGATGACCGGGATAGCCCCGAAGCGACCGAGAAGATAGCCCTTCCGGATGTCATTGTCAAAGCGGGGCTTGAACTCCTCGAGCGAATACACCCGGGATGCGCCTTGCTTATCCTTCTCAATGAACCAGATCTCGTCCTTCCGCAAAAGGTCTAGGTCGAGCAGGTCCAGGTCATGGGTCGTGGCGATAAGCTGGGATCGCGGGTTGGACTTGGCGTAAAAAACCTCGAAGAAGCTTCGGGACAGCGTCGGATGGAGACTACGATCAAGCTCGTCGACGACAAAGACCTTCTCGGCATTCTGGAACTGGACCAGCGCCGGAATGAGGTCCACCAACCGTTGCGTCCCGTCGGACTCTTCCTGGATATCGAACTCAACCGGCTTGCTGTTCTCGTCCTCATGCAAAAGGATCAGGCGGAGCACGACGAGTTCGCCTCCGTCCTTCTTCATGATGATGATCGTGGAATTGGATACCGGGTTGATCATCTGGATGGCCTTGCCGGGGCCAAGCTGACTGCGGAGATCGTTCTTCATCGCTTCAGGCATCCCCGGAGCAAGGATATCAAGATCCGTCTCGATCACGCGGAGACCGGCGAGCCCGAGATCGAAGGACTTGAAGTACTCCTCATAGGACGAACGAAGGGAGGCATCCGATCGAATCAGGGATTCGCGTTGGTTCAAAACGGTGTGGGGAAAGATCACCGTCAGGACGTTGGCGAACCAATCGAAGACCTTCGCGTAGGGATCCTTGACATTGCGGGCAACGGCCTCAGTCAGGAAGAGCTGATTAGGGCGAGTCCCGCGCGCCAGGAACTCGAAGTACTGACGCTCTTTCGCACTAGGCAGAAAGGATGGACCAAACTCGACAGAGGTCGTGGCTGAGTCGCTGGTTCTTCTGAAGACTTCCTTCTCCGAGGAAGGACCAATGCGGATAAGCCATTCTTCGACGACATGACTGGCAAGGAAGGTGAAGCCATAGGAGTATACGGAGTCGTCGAGGAGCAACTCGAACTCGACTGATGAGGGTGTGGAGCTGCAAGCCGAGCATAATCGGAATGGCAAGCGGGGAAGTTCCGCTCCAATACGCATTCCGCCGAGGATCACCTGCTGGGCAAGGAACAGGGCCTTAGCCAGGTTCGACTTGCCGGCAGCGTTGGCGCCATAAATCACTGCGGATTTAAGGAGCTTGGG
>JAEUJG010000309.1 GCA_016794765.1 Spirochaetaceae bacterium
CTTGAGGCGGGAGAGGGAGCCGAAGGGCTCGATGCGGCCGCCCTTGAGGTAATACTGGCCCTCCGTGATGTAGCCCGTGTTGTCCGGCACCGGGTGGGTGACGTCGTCGCCGGGCATCGTCGTGACGGCGAGGATGGTGATGGAGCCGGCGTCGGAGAAGTCGACGGCCTTCTCGTAGCGGGACGCCAGCTGGGAATAGAGGTCGCCGGGATAGCCGCGGTTCGAGGGGACCTGCTCCTGCGTGATGGCGATTTCCTTCATCGCGTCGGAGAAGTTGGTCATGTCGGTAAGGAGGACGAGGACGTTCTGGCCCTTGAGCGCGAAGCGCTCGGCGACCGCGAGGGAGATGTCCGGCACCATGAGGCACTCGACGACGGGATCGGCGGCGGTGTGGACGAACATGATCGTCTTCTGGAGGGCGCCGCCCTCTTCGAGCGCGTCCTTGAAGTAGAGGTAGTCGTCGTACTTGAGGCCCATGCCGCCGAGGATGATGACGTCGACTTCCGCTTGCATCGCGATGCGGGCGAGGAGCTGGTTGTAGGGCTCGCCGGAGACGGAGAAGATCGGGAGCTTCTGGCTCTTCACGAGGGTGTTGAAGAGGTCGATCATCGGGACGCCGGTGCGGATCATTTCCCGGGGGATGATGCGCTTGGAGGGATTGACCGAGGGGCCGCCGATGGTGATGAGGTTCTCCGTCAGGCGGGGACCCGAGTCGCGGGGCTCGCCGGCGCCGTCGAAGATGCGGCCCCGGAGGTCGTCGGAGAAGCTGACCCTCATGGGGTTGCCGAGGAAGCGGACCTCGTCGCCCGTGGAGACGCCGCGGCCGCCCGCGAAGACCTGGAGGGAGACGACGCCCTCGTCGAGGCGGATGACCTCCGCCAGCGAGGAACCGAAGCGGGTCGACACCTCGGCGAGCTCGCCGTAGCGGACGCCGTCGGCCTTGACCGAGATGACGTTGCCCGTGATGGACTCGATGCGCGAATACACCTTGTTCATGGCTTACTCCAGGCGTTCGATGAGGCGGGCGCCGCGGGCGTCCCTGCCCTTGCGGCGGCCCTCGACGAGGGCGCCGATCTCGGCTTCCAGGGCGAGGTAGCGCTCGTTCTTGTACTCGGCGCCGTTCAGGTCGAGGAACTTCTGCCTGAGCCCGTAGAAGAACTGGCGGGCGTCCTCCTTGTCCTTGGCGGAAAGCTCCGCGGCCAGGACCTCGAGGACGAGGCGGTAGCTCCGCTTCTGGCGGTCCGGCGCGACGGCCGCGTCCACCGGATCGAAGGAGTTCTGCTGCAGGTAGACCGCGTCGAGGAATTCGCCCTTCTGGTAGACGATGTAGTCCTCGAGGGAGGTGCCTTCCTCGCCGACGACCTTCATCATCGCGCCGACCTCCGCGCTCCGGAACAGGAACTGGCGGCCGTAGTCGACGACGGGCGCCTCGATGAGGCCCGCGTACTTGGACCAGGAGTCGAGGGGGTGGATGGCGGGATACTTGCGGGCGTCGGAACGCTCGCGGGAGAGGCCGTGGAAGGCGCCGACGACCTTGAGGGTCGCCTGCGTGACCGGCTCCTCGAAGTTGCCGCCGGCCGGGGAGACCGTGCCGCCGATCGTGACGGAGCCGGTGCCGCCGTCCTTGAGGCGCACGATGCCCGCGCGCTCGTAGAAGCTGGCGATGACCGACTCGAGGTAGGCGGGGAAAGCCTCCTCGCCGGGGATCTCCTCGAGGCGGCCGGACATCTCGCGCATGGCCTGGGCCCAGCGGGAGGTCGAGTCGGCGAGAAGGAGGACGTCGAGGCCCATCTGGCGGTAATACTCGGCGAGGGTGACCGCGGTGTAGACCGAGGCCTCGCGCGCCGCGACGGGCATGGACGAGGTGTTGCAGATGATGATCGTCCGCTCCATCAGGGAGCGGCCGGTGCGCGGGTCGATGAGCTCGGGGAATTCCTTGAGCGTCTCGACGACCTCGCCGGCGCGCTCGCCGCAGGCGGCGATGATGACGATGTCGACGTCCGCGTTGCGGCTCGTCACCTGCTGGAGCACCGTCTTGCCGGCGCCGAAGGGACCGGGGATGCAGTAGGTGCCGCCCTTGGCGACGGGGAAGAAGGCGTCGATGATGCGGTTCTTCGTGACCATCGGCTGCACCGGCCGGAGGCGCTCCGCGTAGCAGTCGACGGCGCGCTTGACGGGCCAGCGGAACATCATGGAGACGGGAACCTGGTTGCCGCGCTCGTCCTCGAGCTCCACGAGGGGCTCGTCGACCTTGTAGGAGCCGGCGGGCCGCACGCTCTTGACGGTGTAGGAGCCGTAGAGGTTGAAGGGCACCATGATGCGGTGCGTGAAGGCGCCCTCGGGCACGGTGCCGAGGAGGTCGCCGCGCGACACCTTGTCGCCGGGCTTGGCGACGGGCGTGAAGGCCCAGGCGCTCCCCCTCGGCAGGGCGTCGAGGTAGACGCCGGGCTCGAGGAAGTTGCCCGTCTTCTCCGCCACGAGGGGCAGCGGATTCTGGAGGCCGTCGTAGATCTGGCCGAGGAGTCCCGGCCCGAGCTCGACGGAGAGGAGCTCGCCGGTGAATTCCACCGGGTCGCCCACCTTGATGCCCTTGGTGATCTCGAACACCTGGACCTGGACGATGTCTCCGCGCACGCGGATGACTTCGCACTTGAGCCGCTTCTCGTCGACGCGGATATAGGCGACTTCGTTCATGGAGACGGCGCCCTGTACGCGCACGCCGACCATGTTGCCGTTGACGCCGGTCACCGATCCCGTTGTCTTGGTCATCGTGAAACTCCGGTCTCTTCGGATGTTTGCGCCTGCCCGAGGATGGCGGCGTAGGTTTCTCTATAGCCGACCTCGCCGCGCTCCGCGCCGAGACGGGCGATGCGCTCGAGGATCTCCAGCTCGAGGCGGTAGGCCGCGAGCCGGGCGAAATCGAAGGTCTTGAGGGCGGCGAGCTCCTCGAGGCGGGCCCAACGCTCGCGCTCGAGGACGAGCTCGCCCTCGAGGGGGCTCTCGGCGGCGAAGGCGCGTTGCGCGGCCGCCTGGGCTCCCTCGTCGCGTCCCGCGGGGCGGAGATGCGGCTCCGCCGCGCGGCCGAGCCGCTTGGCCCGGAGCCGGACGAGCTCGTTGCGGACCGAGCGCTCCCAGGCGTAGTAGTCGCCGAGGAGGGGGTCCACGGAGGCCTCGGGGGGCGGCCCCTCCGCCGCGGAGGCGAGGGTGGCCGCCTCGAGGGCCGCGTACTCCGCGGGCTCGAGATGGCGCCGCGCGCGCTCCAGGTACTCGGCGCTCGTCATCGGCGCGGGGGCGCCGAGTTGGAGCGTCGGGAGGGTCGCGGCGAAATAGTAGTAGCGGCTCACGGCCTCACATCCCCTTGGCGGCGCTCCGCAGGGTCTCGGCGAGGCGGGCGTTCAGGTGCTTCGCCAGGAGCTCCGCGAGCGTTTCCGCCGAAAAATCGTAATAGGCGGCGCCGTTCTTCTCCGCGATGCGGAAGCCGGCGGCTATGTCCGCGTGGGGCTTGAGCTCGAGGCCCTTCTTGAGCTCGGCGGAGAGGAGCTGCGTGAAGCGGCCCTCCACCTTGCGCAGGTCCTG
>JAEUJG010000332.1 GCA_016794765.1 Spirochaetaceae bacterium
CGCCGGCGCCGCCGGCACGGGCAGGCGGCTCGACGCGCTCACGCAAGCGCCCGGGCGCGAAGGGGCGGCGGGGGATCTGGTCCTCCGCCGCCCCTTCGCCGTCTTGCCGCCGGAAGGCTATCGGTACAGGGGCAGGGAGCCGGTCAGGCCCCGCACGGCGGCGTCCTCGCCGTAGAAGCACAGCCCGCGATAGACGATCGCCGCGGCTCCGGCGGCCGCGAGGCGCGCCGAATAGTCGCCGTAATCGCGCGCCGCCTGGGCAAGCGAGGAAAAATCGAGCGTCCCGACGCCGCCGGTCCGCAGGGCCTTTTCGCGGAGTCCGCCGAGTTCCGAGGCCGGACAGCGCAAGACCGGAATGGGAACCGTCAGGATGCCGGCGTGCGGTGAACCGTCGGCGTCCACCACGGCCGGACCGATGACATCCCCGATCCGGCTCGTCAGGCTCAGGGCCAGGGCGGCGGAGGCATTGGCCGCGAGTCCGGGCGGCAATCCTTCATCCAATACGATCGCGATTCGCATGTTCGCTCCTTGGGCTGTGCGCCGACCGGAGCGTAGACGAGGGGAGGTGGCGGGGTCTTGGACAAAATTGCCGGAGCCGCGGCGCGCCGCCGCCCCATCCGACGCGAGGCTACGCGACGCCTACGACGGGCGCCGCGCGCCGACGTCGGCCTGCGGGCGAGCCTTGGCGGCCTCTTTCGGAGTCGAGCCGCTCAGGCGGGAGCAAACCCGGGAAAGATGACTTTGGTCGCAAAAGCCGCATTCCAGTGCGGCCTCGGCGGGTTTCACGCCGTCGGCCAGCAGGCGCTTGGCCCGGTTGACCCGTTCGTTGAGCAGGTAGGCGTGAGGGCTGAGGCCGAAGGCCGCCTTGAAGGCGGCGATGAAGCGGTACTTGGACAAGCCGGACGCTTCGGCGAGCTCGTCGAGGGTCAGTTTTCGCCATGGCCGGCTTTCCATGAGGGACTTTGCGGCGAGCAACCCGGGATCGGCGGCCGCGTCGCCCCGGATTCCGGGAACGGCCCCGCCGGGAACCACCGCGGCGGCCGCGGCGGCCAATAGCGCGAGCGAATCGCGGACAAGGGTTTCCGGCCCCGCCGCAAGGGGTGTCCGCGGCTCGCGTCGAGGAGCCCGGGCGGTCAGGATCCCCTCCGGCGCCCGGGCCCAGGCTAGGGTCGATTCGACCCAAGGGGGGGCCAGCATGAACAGCGAGTAGGACCAGGCCGGACCCGGGTCGGGATTGCAGGCGTGGGGCAGGAAGGGCGGCACGAGGACGATGTCGCCCTCGGCGACCCGGCGCCGACCGCCGAAGGCCCAGGCGTCGCTTTCGCCGGAGTGGACGACGGCCAGGGCGTACTCCTCGTGGTAGTGCCTGCCGAGCGGCCGCCGGGGCCCGCGCACGAGCCTCGCCTCGCGGATGAAATCGCCCATCGCTTCCGGCCCCTCGGCCCCCGAGCCCCTAGGCCTTCCCGTCCTCCTCGCGCACCTTCCACTTGCCTTCGGCGTGGATGAAGCGCGCGGCCGGCATGTCGAGGACGCGGCCGTCCTCGCCGGCGGCCTTCACCGAGCCGCCCAGGGCGTTGACCTCGATGACGCGGAACTGCACGCCCTCGAAGTGGAAGCGGGCGCCCTCGCCGGGCAGCTCGCGGCGGGCGTCGCGGTAGAAACCGTACTCGTAGGCCAGGCAGCAGAGGAGACGGCCGCAGGGGCCGGAGATCTTCATGCTGTTGAGCGAGAGGTTCTGGTCCTTGGCCATCTTGATGGAGACGGGCGTGAGCTTGTCGGAAACGCCGTTGCAGCAGAGCACCCGCCCGCAGACGCCGCAGCCGCCGGTGACGCGGGCCTCGTCGCGGACGCCGATCTGCCGGAGCTCGATGCGCATCTTGAAGACGGAGACCAGGTCCTTCACGAGCTCGCGGAAGTCCACGCGGGACTCGGCGGAGAAGAAGAAGAGGATCTTCGGCTCCTCGAGCAGGTAATGCGCGGCTACGAGCTTCATCGGCAGCCGCCGCGTCTCGATCTTCTGGCGGCAAAGCTCGAAGGCCTTGCGCTCGCGCTCCTCGTTCGACTTGAGCTTCTCGAGGTCCTCCGCGGTCGCGACGCGGTCGATCTTCAGGATCTCGTCGCCGGCGACGTGGCCGGGGCAGCGGACTATTCCCTGGAGGACGCAGACGTCCCGGCCGTAGCGCGTGGGCGCCACGACGTTCGTGCCGGAGGCGAGGGTCCCTTCGCCCTCCCAGAAGGCGAAGAAGGTCTCGTTGGAGTGGGGCGCGGAGATGCGATACAGGGGATCCGGCAGGTCGCGGGCGCCGCAGCGTCCCTCGCGGCGCTGGCCGCCGCGGTCGGCGGACCCGCCGCTCCGGCCGGCGGGCTCCTCCTCGCGCCCGAGCCCGCGTTCGTGCTCGTGCGCCTCGTCCTCGAGGTGGCGGAGGTCCTCCTCGCTCATATGCTCATCCGAATAATCGGCCATGGTGGCTCCTTCTAGCGGAGGAGGTCGACGAGCATCCCGTTGATCTCGTCCACCCGCCTCAGGATCTCGAGCTTGTCCCGCTGGTTGCGGAGGATCTCCGCGGCGAGCTTCTCGAGCGAATCGTCGATGACGGAAATGCGGTAGTATTTTTTCCTCTTGAGGATATTGCCGCCCGAGGTCTTCTCCTCCACGGCGTACGAACGCTCGACGACATAGTGGACGAAATCGCGCACGGCCTTCTTGTAGGCCTGCACGAGGTCGACGGTCGGGTTCTCCTTGAGCTTGTCCCCGGCGGAGTGCACCTCGTCGAGGAGGGCCTCCAGGGCCGCCTCCGAAAAGGGCGTCCCGGGGCCGACGCCGGCGGCCTGTTCCGCCCGCGCGGCGTCCAGGGCCTTGCCGAGGGTGCTGCGGAAGATGCCGCCGCCCTTCCCCGCCTTCTTCTCGTCCTCGCGGCGCCGCGGGGGGAGGGAGGGCATGAAGGGATTGGGTATCCCTTCGGGAAAGTCGATCCTCGCCATGCCTAGGCCCCGCCGCCCTCTCCCGCGCGGTTCTCGGGCGGCGCCGCGGACGGTCCCGCCTGCGCGGCCTGGGCCGCCTGCGCGACGAAATCGCCGGCGCGGAACCGGCCCAGGAAGCGGGCGCCGCCGCGCCGCTCCACGAAGGCCTTGAGCTCCTCCTCGGCGCGGTCGGGACGGCCCGTGACGGCCAACTCGCCGTGGACGAGGGTGTCCTCCTCGGCCTCCAGGCGGGGCGCGAAGACGGAGCCGACGACGACGCCGCCCGACAGGATGCGGAGCTGCTCGGTGACGTAGACGTCGCCCTTCACGAGGCCGCCGATGATGGCGGAGCGGGCGCGGATGGAGGCCTCGACGCGGCCGCCGGCGCCGACGACGACCTTGCCGGTCGCGCGGATGGAGCCGCGGAGGTCGCCGTCCACGCGCAACATGCCCTCCACGTCGAGGTCGCCGGCCACGGCCGAACCGGCCCCGATGAGGGAATTGACGAGGGAATCCTTAAGCTCTGGCATGGGATCTCCGGACTACTTGGCCTTGTCGCTCTCCGCCACGGCGCTCGCCCGGATGTTCAGGAACTTGAGGGGATCGATGACGCCCGTGCCGAGGTGGACCTCGTAATGGCAATGGGGGCCGGTGGAGAGGCCGGTGTTGCCGACCTTGCCGATGATCTGTCCCTGTTGCACCTTCTGTCCCTTGTAGACCGCGAAGGACTGCATGTGCGCGTAGCGGGTGAAGAAGCCGTGACTGTGCTGGATGATGACATAGTTGCCGAAGCCCGAGTCGAAGCCGACGGCGACGATCTTGCCGTCCGCGGTCGCGACGATGGGGTCGCCGGAGCGGAAGGTGGAAATGTCGATGCCCTTGTGGATGTACCACTGGCCCGTGAAGGGGTTCTCGTTCTGGCCGTAGTACATGGAAACGTGGCCGATCCCGCCCTTGATGGGCCAGATGTTCGGGATCTCGGTCAGGATGGCGCTCTGGTTCGACATGAGGGAGCCGAGCTCCTTCAGGGGCTCGACGGATTTCTCGAGGTAGTCGGTCACCTTGCGGAGGTCGCCGATCTCGCGGACGCCGCCGGAGCCGGATTCGTCCGTCTCGAAGAAGGAGGCGAGGTCGCCGCGCTGGACGGCCGCCTCGGGGCCGCTCTCGCGGACGCCGACGCGGGCCAAGGTGCCGGAAAGGGCGGTCTCGAAGCGCTTGGCCGCCGTCACGAGGTTGTTGGCCTCGTCGCGGAAGGCGTCGACGTCGGCCTGGCTCGTCTTCAGGTCGTCGGAGCGGCTCTGGAGCCGGCGGTTCGTGTCGGAGAAGCGGGCGGTGAAAAAGACCGAGGCGAAGAGGATGGAGCCGAAGGCGAAGACGATGCCGGCGAGGGCGAAAAAGGACAGCTGTATGTTGAAGATGCTCTTTTCGGTGTGGGGAATGAACATGATGGTCAGCTTCTGCCGACCGGCCTTGAGGATCCGGCGGGAAAAGGCGCCGAGCGATCGCATGGCCGTGCCGAGGCGCGCGGATAGCCGCGAGTAGAGAGCATTTTCCATCTTTTTATACTTGCGAAGGGTGGACACGGCCCTCTCCTTACCCGATAGTTCCGGAACTATATAGCTACGACAATACTCTACCATTTACAGCATCGACCTGTCAAACGATACTTTTTACCGCTTTCGACGGAGCCGGCCGAAGCCGGGACGGAGGCGGCAAGGCGGCCCCGAGGGACGAGGAAGCGCCCCTTGGCGGGCTCCGAACCGCCTCGGGGACGCTATTCGCTTGTGAAATCCCTTCCACGGTACGATATTATCTTGAGGATGGACCAAACAAAGAAGGCGGCCGAAGCCACAGCCGCAGCTCCCGCGGAGCGGCTCGATTCGCCCTTGCGGACGGAAGGCGAGCTCGCCCTGCGCTTCATCGGGGCCGGCAGCGCCTTTTCCAAGAAATTCTACCAGAACAACCTCCTCGTCGCCAAGGGCGAAGACCACGTCCTTGTCGACTGCGGCACGCGCACCCCCGAAGCCCTGGCCCTCCTCGGCCTCACCGTCATGGACGTCCGGAACTACCTCATCACCCACAGCCACGCCGACCACATCGGCGGGCTCGAGGAAGTGATGCTCCAGAACCGCTACGTGGCCCGCCGCAAGCCGAACATCGTCATCACCGAAAAGCTCCGCGACGTCATCTGGTCCATGTCCCTCCGGGGCGGCGCAGCCTACAACGAGCGCCACGACGGCAAACCCCTCGACTTCCTCGATTTCTGGATCCCGAACTATCCGAAGCGCCGGCGGGGCGAGGACCGCGAACTCTCCGTCGCGACGGTCGGCGGGATCGAGATCATCCTCTTCAGGACGATGCACATCCCCGACTCGGCGGCCGGTTGGCGCGACTCCTTCCCGAGCTACGGCCTCGTCCTGGACCGGCGCGTCCTCTTCACGAGCGACAGCCGCTACGACCCGGCCATGGTCGCGGCGATGGAGGCGGCCTTCAAGCTCGAGGCGATCTTCCACGACTGCCAGCTTTTCAAGGGAGGCGTCCACGCCGCCCTGGAGGAACTCGCCGCCCTCCCCGCCTCCACCAAGGCCAAGACCAGGCTCATGCACTACGGCGACAAGATCGACGACTTCCGTCCCAGGATCGCCGAGCTCGGCTTCGCCGGCGTCGCCGAACAGGGCGAGACCTACCGCTTCCGCTAGCTGGGCCGCGCCGCCGCGGCGGGGCCCGAAGCGGCCGGGCCATGCCCGGCCCGGCCTTCGACACTTGCCGAAGGGCACCCTCCCTCGTTATTTTTCACCGGAACCCAAACCCAGCGTCCCAAGGCTAGAAAGGTATCGACCATGTCCAAGCACCACTTCAAGACCGAGGTTTCGCGCCTCCTCGACCTCATCATCCACTCGCTCTACTCCAACAAGGAGATCTTCCTCCGGGAGCTCGTCTCCAACGCTTCCGACGCCCTCGACAAGCTCTCCTACCTCCGCGTCTCCGACGAGGCCTACAAGACCCTCGCCCACGAGCCCCGGATCGAGGTGCGCCTCGACAAGGAGGCCAAGACCCTCGCCGTCCTCGACAACGGCGTGGGCATGGACGAGAAGGAGCTCGAGGACAACCTCGGCACCATCGCCCGCTCCGGCACCAAGCGCTTCCTCGAGGCCCTGCCGCAGGAGGCCAGAAAGGACTCGAACCTCATCGGCCAGTTCGGCGTCGGCTTCTACTCCGCCTTCATGGTCGCCGACCGCGTCGAGGTGACGAGCCGCCGCGCCGGCTCCCCCGCGGCTTTCCGCTGGGCCAGCGACGGCAAGGGCGAATACGCCATCGAGCCGGTGGGCTCCTTCGACGCGCCCGGCGCCCACCCGACCGCCCAGGGCACCGAGGTGCGCCTCTTCCTCAACGCCGAGGGCGAAGAACTCCTCTCGCGCTGGCGAGCCGAGGAGATCCTCAAGAAGTATTCGAACCACGTCGCCTACCCCATCCACCTCGTCTCCACGGAGCCCGAGTACGGCGAGGACGGCAAGCCGAAGGGCGAGACGCGGAAGGACGAGCAGGTCAACGCCGCGAGCGCCCTCTGGCGCCGCCCCAAGGCCGAGCTCAAGGACGAGGACTACAAGGAGTTCTACAAGGGCTTCGCCGCCGAGCACCTGGGCTTCGGCCACGCGGACGAAGAGCCCCTCCTCTGGATGCACACCCGCGCCGAGGGCACGATCGAGTACACGAGCCTCTTTTTCATCCCGAAGAAGGCGCCCGCCGACCTCTACCGCGCCGACTACCGGCCCGGCGTCAAGCTCTACGTCCGCCGCGTCTTCATCACCGACGACGAGAAGGAGCTCCTTCCCGTGTGGCTGCGCTTCGTGCGCGGCGTCATCGACAGCGAGGACCTGCCGCTCAACGTGAGCCGCGAGATCCTCCAGCAGAACCGCGTGATGTCGCAGATCAGGAGCGGCAGCGTGAAGAAGATCCTGGCCGAGCTCGCGGAGCTCGCCAAGGCCGATCCCGAGAAATACGCCGCCTTCGTCGCCGAGTTCAACCGCCCCCTCAAGGAGGGCCTCTACTCCGACTACGCCAACCGCGAGGCCCTCCTCGGCCTCGTGCGCTGGAAGACCACCCGCTCCGAACCCGGCGCCTCCGGCGCGGCGGCCTGGACGAGCCTGGCCGAGTACAAGGCGCGGATGAAGGAAGGCCAGAAGGCCGTCTACTACATCGCCGGCGGCGAGGAAGACCGCCTCCGCAAGTCCCCCCTCCTCGAGGCCTACCGCAAG
Organism: Spirochaetaceae bacterium; assembly: GCA_016794765.1. Taxonomy (GTDB): domain Bacteria; phylum Spirochaetota; class Spirochaetia; order Treponematales; family Rectinemataceae; genus JAEUJG01. The sequence continues at coordinate 7,218 of JAEUJG010000332.1, forward strand.
GAGGGTATCGAGGTCTTGGTCTGCCCCGACGAGATCGACGAGATCGTCATCGGCGCACTCGGGCCCTTCGAGGGACTGGAGCTCAAGGCGGTGAACCGCGCCGGCAGCGAGGAAGGCCTCGAGTCGGCGAAGGAGAGCGAGCAGGGCGAAGAGGCGGCCAAGGCGGCGGAGAAGGCCAAGGCCGCGCTCGGCGCCGCCGTCAAGGACGTCCGCCTCTCCAAGCGCCTCGCGGAGAGCCCCGCTTGCGTCGTCATCGACGGCGACGAGCCCTCGCTCCAGCTCCGCGCCCTCCTCAAGGAGATGGGCGGCTCCGAGCTCCCCGAGCTCAAGCCCGTCCTCGAGCTCAACGGCTCCCACGCCCTCGTGAAGCGCCTCGCCGCCGCGGACGACGCGGAGGCCGAAGACCTCGCGCGCGTCCTCCTCGGCCAGGCCCTCCTCGTCGAGGGCCTCCCCCTCGAGGATCCCGCCGACTTCGCCGCGCGGATGAACCGCCTGATGGGCGGCCGCTAGGAGCCTGAAGCGCCCCTACGATATCGGATAACGCGAAGGCCGCCCGTCGGGGGCGGCCTTCCTTAATTGCCGGCGGGGCCGCGTCGCTCGGCGGCGCGGGCGCGGCGGCG